>JBAZZN010000132.1:0-7428 GCA_041658815.1 Thermoplasmatota archaeon | reverse complement strand
CGGGCGCCTTGAGGAAGAGCGAGCCCACGAGCAACTCGACGCCACACGCGCCCTCGCCGAGCAGTTGTCCACGGACCTGGCTGAACTCGAGCAGAACCTCGCGTCACGCATCTTCGCGGTCCCGGAGCGCATCGAAGCGAGCATCGCGGCGATGCGGCGATCATGGGACGAGCGCTCCGAGCACGAGGTCGGTGAGCTGAACGCCGCGACGATGCAGGCGGCGGAGGAGATCGCTCAGCGACTATTCGCAGTGGAGCGAGCCATCGAGGCCGCACGCGAAGCGACCGTCGAGCAGCTCGCGCAGATCAACGAAGTGCCGCGCCGCATCGACGAGTCCACGCATGATCTGCGCTCGCGCCTGGAAGACGCCAAGGCTCAGATCAGCGACCTTCGCACGCTCACCGCCGGCTCGCGCGACGACCTCGTGGAGAAGGTCTCTTCGCGGCTCTCGCGCTTCGAGGAAGGCCTCCAAGGTAGGATCGACGAACTGTGCGAGTCAAGCGACAGGATGCCTCTCGTCGTCGATGCGACGCGGGCGAATGTGCTCGATGCCATCGAAGGACTCTCCGCGCGCGTCGCTCAGGAGTTCGACGGTGCTGCTCACGCGATCGAGACCGGCCTCGCTCAGGTGCCTCGGGCCATCCGCGATTCCCACGTTGAGACCGTGGACGCCGTCGCAGCGCTTGCCGAGCGCGTCATCGAAGAGCACGAGGACCTGCAAGCTGATGTGCTCCACCGCATCAGCGAGCGTTCTGCGCTCGTGCAGGATGCCGTCGAAGGAGCCCAGCAGAAGCTCGACGAGCGACTCGCTGACCTCGCATCGCGCGTGAGCGCAGTCGCCTCAGGCAACGAGGGGGTGGCCGCCCGCATCGAGCCACTCTCCACAGCCATCGAGAGCGCGCGCATAGACACGCTCCAAGCCATCGCAGAGCGCTCGACAGACATCACCGCACGAGTCGCAGCCAGCGAGCGCGAACTTGGCGCGCACGTCTCCGAGTCATCGGAACGCGTCATCGAGGAACTCGGGTCCCGAGAAGCCCGAACGCTCGACGCCATCACGAAAGGTGCCACGGAGCTTGCGGACCGGGTCGCGGCCGCCGAAAGCAAGCTCGACTCTCGCATCAGCAAGGAGGTCGCCGCCGCCGAGGGACAACTCACCGCGCGAATCGACGGGCTCTCCCAACGCGTTACCGAAGCGCTCGCCACGGCTGACGGACGCATGGACGCGCGTCTCGCTCCGCTCTCGGAGTCCATCACGAGCACTCGGAACGACACGCTCGACGCCGTTTCCCAGCGCTCCGACCGGCTCGCGGAGCAGGTCGCGACCGCCGAGGGCCAGCTTGGCTCACGCATCGACGCGCTCTCGCAGTCGATCGAAAGCACGAAGAGCACCGCACTAAATGCTATCGTCGAGCGCACCGACCGCCTCACCGAGCAGTTCACGGCCGCTGAGGGCAAGCTCGACTCGCGCGTCGCAGCGCTGTCGGAGCGCGTGCTCGGCGAAGCCGCGTCTGCGGACGCGCGATTGGATGCACGGTTCGCTCCGCTCTCTCAGTCGCTCGCAAGCGCCCGGAATGATACGCTCGATGCTGTCACCCAGCGCTTCGACGGGCTTGCCGAGAAGCTCGCGGCTGCGGAGAGCCAGCTCGGCTCGCTCATGGGCGGGCTGTCGCAACACATCATCGATGAGGCCGCGTCTGCCGACACGCGGCTGGACGCGCGCCTCGCTCCGCTCTCACTCTCCATCGAGGACACGCGGACCGAAACGCTCCGCGCGATCCGTGAGCACGCGGACCGCATCGCTGAGCAGGTCGCTGCCGCCGGGCCCGCGATGGATGCTCGCTTCGCGCCGCTTCCCGCCGCTATCGAGAGCACTCACGCTGACACGCTTCGCCTCCTCGCGGACCATTCCTCCGAGTTCGGCACCCGCATCGCCCAGGCCGAGGCCAGGCTGCAAAGCGCGATCGACACTGCGCGGGAGGAGACCCTCCACGAGATCGTGGAGCGTTCCGACCGGATGCTGGAACTGCCCCGCGCGATCGATGGCGCCCGCGCCGAAACGCTCAGCGCCATCGCTGACGTGTACCACGAGGTCGCGAAGATCCCTCTCCGATTGGACGCCGCCAAAGGCGCGTTCGAGGACCGCGTCAACAAGATCCCCACGCAGATCGACGAACTCCACGCCACGCTTCGCACGGAGCTGCGAGAGGTCCCGCGTCACATGGATGACGTGCGCGCCGCAACGATGGCGGCCAAGAACGACATCGCGCGCGCGTTGTCTGACGGCCAGGCCGATCAGCGAGCGCTCGTGGCGCAGATCTGCACGCGCTTGGAAGCACTGGAGGAACGATCGCGTCTTGAGGCGTCCCGCCGCTTTGCGGCCGAAGAAGCCGCGCAGCACATGGCCGTCGAGCGCCACGAGTCGCTTGCGGCCGCGATCACGAGCAGTTCGGCGAAGCTCGCGACGCGTTTCGATGACCTGTTTGGCAGGCTCTCCACGGTCGAAAGCGCGCTTGGCGCGCTCGTGAAGGGCATGGCCGATTCAAGCGACCAGACCGAGGACACGGCCCAGGCGATCGAGGCGGCACTCGCCCGCATCGACCGCGATGCCGTGGATCGCGCCGCTGCGCAGGAAGCTCGCTTGGCATCGTGGGTCGGCTCGATCCTCGCGGGGCAAGCGGCCCTCAAGGCGGACGTGCGGCGGCTGGAAGAGCGACAAAGCGCGAGGGCATCACCAACGAAGCGCCGCGCGCCCAGGCCGGAGGACGCGCTCGCGGCGACGCTGGACGACTCCGGCGCGACGAGCACGTCGAACGATGTGTAGGGACCCAGTGACTGCTTCGAGTCAATACGTACGCACCCGTAGCTCCGCGATGCGCCCGTAGTCGCGCACGTTCCTCGTCACGAGCGACTCGTCCTCTTCCAGCGCGATGGCGGCGGTCATGGCATCGAACGGGTCAAGGGGGTAGCCTTCCCGTGAGGCCCGTGCGAGCAACTCGCCGGCTCGCCATGCGTGCTCTCCCGTGAAGCTCGCCTCGATGCCAGCCACGAGCAGTTCCCGGATGCGGGCCATCTCGCGCGGGCGGACGCGCGCGCGCTCGATCCCTTCAGTGAGCTTGGTGAGCGCTGGCGGCGCGATGCGCAACGCCTCGCTGCCCCTCTCGACTTCTTCGAGGAAAGCGCGGGCTCCCGGGTCGCCGCGCGCGAGGTCGATGAGGAATGTGGCGTCGAGGATCATTCACGCCGCCTCCGTGCCACGCGTTCGTCGCGCGCTGCTATCACTGCCTCCGCGACGGCGCGCGCTTCGGCTGGGGAAAAGAGGTCGGGAAGCTCGCGAAGCGAGCGGCGCCCGGTCATGCGGAGCACGACGTCCGTGAAGCTCTCGCCGGGCCGCTTCTCGCGCGCGAGGCGCTCGTACGCCGCGTCGGTGATGGTCACGGTGCGGACACCCATGAACATTATCAACACACTCAACACACTTATCTTCGCCGGAACCGGCTCACTGGGTCGCCTTAGGCTACTTATACTGCATTCGGTATCGGCGCGGCCATGGCCAAGGAATACCAGACCATCACCGAAGTCGCTGGCCCCCTCATCTTCGTCGAGAAGACCGAGCCCGTCGGCTATGGTGAGCTCGTGCAGATCCGCCTCTCGGACGGCTCGACCAAGGGTGGTCAGGTGCTCGACACCAGCGACGACATGGTCGCGGTGCAGGTGTTCGAAGGCACCTCGGGCATCAACCGCGACGCGAGCGTCAAGTTCCTTGGCGAGACCATCAAGCTCAGCGTGTCCAAGGACATGCTCGGCCGCATCCTCACGGGTCGCGGCGAGCCCCGCGACGGCGGCCCCGCCATCGTCCCCGAGAAGCGTGTCGACATCCAAGGCGCCGCCATCAACCCCTACTCGCGCGAGTCGCCCAAGGAATTCATCCAGACTGGCATCTCCACGATCGACGGCATGAACACGCTCGTGCGTGGCCAGAAGCTCCCCATCTTCTCGTCCTCGGGTCTTCCCCACAACGAGATCGCGCTCCAGATCGCGCGCCAGGCCAAAGTGCGCGGCACGGGCGAGGAGTTCGCCGTCGTCTTCGCCGCTATGGGCATCACGAACGAGGAGTACCAAGCATTCAGGAAGGACTTCGAGCGCACGGGCGCGCTGGCCAAGGCCGTCCTCTTCGTCAACCTCGCGGACGACCCCGCCATCGAGCGCATCGTCACGCCCCGCATGGCCCTCTCGGCCGCCGAGTACCTCGCGTACGAGCACGACTACCACGTCCTCGTCGTGCTGACGGACATGACGAACTACTGCGAAGCGCTGCGCCAGATCGGCGCGGCCCGCGAGGAAGTGCCCGGCCGCCGCGGCTACCCCGGCTACATGTACACCGACCTCGCGCAGATCTACGAGCGCGCAGGCAAGATCAAGGGCCGCAAGGGGTCCATCACGCAAGTGCCCATCCTGACGATGCCCGGCGATGATATCACGCACCCCATCCCTGACCTCACGGGCTACATCACCGAGGGCCAGATCGTCATCTCGCGCGAGTTGCACCGCAAGGGCGTCTATCCTCCGATCAACATCCTGCCCTCGCTCTCGCGCCTCATGAACGCCGGAATCGGCAAAGACTCGACCCGCAAGGACCACAAGGGCGTGTCGGACCAGTGCTACGCCGGCTACGCAGAAGGCAAGGACCTCCGCGGCCTCGTGGCCATCGTCGGCAAGGAAGCCTTGTCCGAGCGTGACGTCAAGTTCCTCGAGTTCGCGGACATCTTCGAGGACCAGTTCGTCCGCCAGGGCAAGGACGAGGACCGCACCATCGAGCAGACGCTCGACCTCGCGTGGAAGCTCCTCGGCCACATCCCCACGACGCAGCTCACGCGGTTGGACCGCAAGCTCATCGAGGAGTACTACCCGAAGGACGCCGCGGAGAAGCACGAGGCCACCGCTGCCGCTCACAAGAAGTGAGCGGCAGGCTCGGCAGTGGCGCTCGGCTTGGCCGCAACGCATCGCGCGCGGAAGGACGAACGGACGGCCCTCCGTGCCCCAAGCCGATAAGCCCCCGCACCCCGTCGCGAGAGCAGGGTAGGCCCCCCTGCGTCCGCGTCGCGGTCCCCCCGCGCGTCCTTCGTCGCTTCGCGTCGCGCTCGTCGCCGTCGCGTTCTGCGCGCTGCTCCTTGGCGCTTCCTTCCCGGCGCTCGTGGAGGGCGCGCGGGCCGCGGCGGGCGATAAGGATCGGCCGTTGTTCCGGCGCGATGCGGCGCACACGGGGACGGCGGGGGGACGTGGAAGGCGGCGGCAGCCCGAAGGAAGCGATGTGTGCGCAAGTCGCGACGGCGAAGATGCAGCTCATCCGTACCCGAACAGCCGGTCATATTCCGCGTGGTCGCCGATCCAATCGACGGCGACCCGTATCCCCCGACCCGGTCGACCGATCACCGTGTAAACGGCTCGAAAGGCATGGGGCAGGTCGAGCTTCCATAGGTTGTCGTACGACCGGAACGCACGAGGGAAACGATCCTTCGGGATCTGGGTTCCAAAGAACGGGTCAGCGCGCAGGGGACCCGCGTGGCGCACGAGAGCGGCCCAGGCTTCATGCGCGCGCTTCGCGTCCTTCCGGTGGCGCTTCAAGAAGTCCTCGCGAAGACCCATCGCGACATCGACCGCGTCGGCTGCCACCGGGCTTCACCTACGCGAGGGGCTCTCGGGGCTTCTGCCAGACATCGTCGTCCGTCGCGAGGACCCACATGACACCTCTCGAACCGTGCGCGACGAGGTGGAACCGCTGAAGCTCCTCGACGGCGGCCTTGACGGTCTCGCGACGGACCTTCTTCGCCGGAAGCCGGCGCCCGATCTCCGCGAACGAGAGCGGCCCATCCCCCTTCGCGGCAGCCCTGCGGAGCACGCGCTCGATCCGGTGGACCGTCGCGAGCGTGGGGCTTGGGCCTTTCAAGACTCTGGGCGGGGCGACGAGCACCGCCACATAGTTGTGGTCCCCCATATTTGAGGATTCCCACCACGAAGCCCTCCGCGCCGCGCTCGTCGCGGCCGCACTCTGCGCGCTCCTTGTCGGCGCGTCCTTTCCCGCGCTCATCGAGGGCGCGCGGGCCGCGGCCGGCGACGACGATTGGCCGATGTTCCGACATGATGCGGCGCACACGGGGACGGCGGGGGACGTGGAAGACGCCAACGGGCGGCAGCGTCTATTCTTCGCCTGCGGTGGTGGGGGGCGTCGTCCACGTCGGCTCCCGGGACGGTAACGTGTACGCGTTGGATGCGGCAACGGGCGCGGTCGGCGGGACGACGCCGCCGAGCGTGACGGCGATGCTCCCGTCGGCGCCAGCGTCGCTCTCAGCGATCGGCGGGAACGCGCAGGTTAGGCTTTCGTGGACCGCGCCCGAGAGTAACGGCGGCGCGGCGGTAAGGGGGTACAATGTGTATCGCGGGACGAGCGCGGGTGCGGAGTCCGCGACGCCACTCGCGACGACTGGCGCGAGCGCGACGACGTACACGGACTCGTCCGTGACGAACGGTGTGCGATATTACTGCAAGGTCGCGGCCGTGAACTCTGCCGGCACTGGGGTCATGAGCGTGTAAGCGAGCGCGACGGGGACGGGGGCGGTCGAGCCTGCCGTGGTCATCCAGCTCTACCCTGCGTTCGTGCCTTCCAAAGTCCTCTCGTAATCGTTCCGTGGTTCCCAATCACGATGCGTGAAACAGGCCCCGCGCGTCCCAAGTGTCGGAGACGCCTATCCTGTGTTGATACACATACACAAACGTGACCCGTACCGTCGGCCTTTCCGACGATGCGTATGACCGGCTCCTCGCCGTGAAGACCGAGAGCGAGAGCTTCAGCGATGTTGTGCGCCGCCTCACGGGTGCTGGCGCGCTGCGCGCTCTCGCGCGGACGATGCCAGCCAACACCGCCGAGCACTACCGCGAGGCCGTTCAGAAGGGTCGCCAGAACGCGAACCACCAGCGCCGCGCGCGCGTCCGCAGGATGCTGGATTGAATGGTGGTCGCCGACACGACCTTCGTCATTGACGTCCTTGCAGGCGATGAGGGAGCGCTTCGGAAGCTCGACGAGCTTGTGGGTCGAAGCGAGGCGCTCTGGCTTCCTGCCGTTGCGCTACACGAGTTGGAGTATGGTGCCGCTCTCCACCGGAACCCGAAGAGGGAACGCGAACGGATCCGTGAAGTCGAGAGTGCGATGCCCGTCGTCCCGTTCGACGCAGCCCAAGCGCGCCTCGCGGGCGAGATGGAGGCCGAACTAGAATTGTCGAGGGGAGCCAGTGCTGACGCGGGACCGGAAGTTTCCGCTACTTCAAGGCGTGAGGGTAGAGACCTACTGATCCGCCTTCCGTTCACCGTCCGTGCCCACAGGTAGATAAGGAATCTACTTATAATACTGAAGTATTAAACATTAGCGTGTCT
>JBAZZN010000131.1:0-7455 GCA_041658815.1 Thermoplasmatota archaeon | reverse complement strand
GCCCCCGCACGGAAAAGCACGGGAGGGCCCACGACTCGCCCCGGAGCCCGTCCAAGGGCTGGACCGATGGCGCACCGACAGCGACCCGCCCACCACTCACACACTCTCATACTCATCCTTACCAGCGTACCAGGAGCAATCACGAACGCCCACGCCCGGCGCTTGCATCGCCGAGAGGATCGTGACAAACCAATCTCAGCCACCCGGAACAGAGAAGCGCCGCACCAGACATCGCCCAGCGTGCCGTCAAAGCCCACAATCGTCCTCGTCGATGGGGACCAACAGGTGTCTCCTGCACTTCCTGAAGTCCTCAAAAAGCTGGAAAAGACCTCGGAGATCATCGAGAAGCGCGTTTACGGTGCGGGCTTGGCCCCCTGGAAGACATACTTCGATAGCATGAAGTTCTTCGTCTCTCCCCTGCCGCCCCCTGTCGACTACGCGCTGATGGTCGACGCCATCGACCTTCTCCACACTCGCCCCGAAGTCGCGCACTTTTGCATCGTGACCGCGGACCGCGACTTCACCCCACTCGTCGCTACGCTGCGGGAGCGCGGGATGCACGTCACAGGGATCGCTCAAGGCCCAGTGCCAAACGCCTTGCGGACTGCGTGCAACGTGTTCCTGTCACTCGATAGCTTCTCGAAGGCCGCACTCTCGTCCAACGCGGTCCCTCAAATCGCGTCAACGATGAGGGAGTACCCGGCTGCCGACGGCTGGGTCGACCACGGCTGGCTCGGAGGGACGCTCAAGTCGCGCGGCTTTGACCCGCGCGCGTTCGGAAAAAGCGAAGTCATCGACATCATCGACGCCCTCAAGGACGTCTTCGAGGTCCGGCCAACTCCCCGAACCGGAGGCCCACTCTTTGTTCGACTCAAAGCGGCCATTCGATCATAGCGCAGAGAACGCAGACCGAATCGAGGCGCATCACCTCCTACCCAGCGCATTCGAACTCATGCCCGTCGAGGGCTTCAACAGCCAACTCAAGCTCCACGGGCTCAAGAACCGCTGCGCCAAGGACACGAAGGAACTGCACGCGACGGTTCGGCGAAAGGCGCGACACATCCAGCGAAACCGCAGGCTGTGCCGCTCGTTCTGGGGGCAGACACCCCTACTCAGTGGCTGATGGAATTAGGCCCGCGGCTTTAACGGTCAATTCGCGTGCGCCCTGCCAATCCGGAGCGGGCGCCGCGGTACCCGAAGCGCTGCCTTCCTTTCCTATTCGATGTGCGGCATGCCGCCTTCCGAGCGGATCGTCGTCTTCGCGGCGGGCGGCACTCCAGCACCGCTCAACTCGCACCAACCGATCGCCCAACCCGGCGGTGGGCCTGTGTCGATTTCGATGCATGGAAGCCACGCGGCGGTCACGCGTTGGGACTCGACGCCGCCGAGGACACCGCTTACGGCGTAGGCGGTGTAGCCGCCCATGACGGGAGCGTTCCCCCCGCTGCCAACGCCGACGAACGTGATTGCGTCGGCGCTGATTCCGTAGATGTTGTACGAGTCGGCCAGTTGCGTGCCGGGCGTCCACGTGATGAGTGCCAAGTTCGAGCCGTCGACTGTAACCGACACCGCGGCCACTTTCAGTGGGGCCCAAGGTTCTGCTGCGCTCGCTGGCGTCGACCCCAGAAGGAGCGCGCCCGCCATGAGGATGAGGAAGAATCGTCGAACCAACTGTCTCGCCGCCGGAAGAGACACGACGGGGATCATAATCGTTCACACGACTTCGAAACCAAAGGAGTGGAGAAATATTGTGAAAACGCTAGAGAATTTTCTTCAAATCAGGCGCACACCCGAAATCGTCAAATCCTTCGTGCAGATGGGTGAGCGAGGATGTGATGGCGAAGATGAATCGGGGAGCATTGTGGCTTGCGGCAATCGTGCTCTTCCTGCCGAGTGCTTCGGCAGTCCCGTTCAGCGGGACTCTGTTCGCCGAAGCTATCCACCTGCCCGCGAAGAGCACCGTCCAAGGCATCCCCCTCGCGTTTCTCGTCTCGAACGCGTCGAGCCAAATCGCGCACGTCGAAGCACGCATGATCCACGCAATCGTCTTCGAACAAACCCGGTTTGAAGTCGGAACGATTCGCCATAAACCAGCGGAGACGCCATTGACTTACTCGCGAACCGAGTACACGTTCTCCAACGCAAGGCTTGCTGCAAGCGGGTCTGATGCGGATGCTATCTTCGGCGGCTATCCGGGGCAAGGCGCGGCGCTATCGTTCAACGCCGAGCGCGAGTGGACGCTGACGCCGTCGGCGAGTTCAATCATCGCGGAGCCAGCGGCCTCGGAGAACGCCGACGCGCTCAATCGCGGACGCTCTTGGTATTACGCAGAAGTCGACAAGCCCCACCTCCTATCCGACTCGGCTGGCACGTTCAACCTCACTGCCTCGTGGGCCCTCAAGCTGCGCGGCTCCACCATCTCGATTGACGCACAAGAAGGGCACTTCGAGTTCGACACGCGGACCGTCCAAGTTTCGCCTGTTGAGAAACGCATCCGGTGGATCCTCATCGAGTCCGACAACCTCACCGCAGAACTCGACACCAGGCACGCTCATGCCACTGTTGCCTTCTCAGCGGTAGCGTGCGCGTGGGAAGGACGAGCCTTCTTGGCTCAAGCCTCCGGGGAAGTCAACGGCCATCCACTCGGCCCGCCCCCGGGCAATGGCACCCTAGACCTGGAAGGCTCGTTTGCCAGCGCAATCGTCCCGCGAAGAGTTGAGAGCGAAATGCTCGCTGAGGCTTCCATCGTGGGCCAAATCGAGCCAACCGCCGCGAGTGCGGCGGCCCTTCGCATCGACGCGCCAGGTGACCTTCCCTCGTGGGCCCCCTTCGTGGGCGCCTTGGGCGTGAGCGTCGTCGTGGCGACTGGCGCCGCTGTCGCTTGGTCGCACCGTCGCAAGCGCGCCTCGAAGCCTGGCGTTGTCTTAGTCGAGGAACCGGAGCCGTCGTTTGCAGAGTTGGCCACGGAGGCGGCGGACGGCGGGGACTGGGCTTTGGCTTCAGAATTCTTCACTCGTGCGCGCGCTGAGAAGCCACAGGATGGGGAACTCCACGGCGAGCACGGCATGACGCTCTTGGCTCTTGGCGACTTGACTCGCGCGATGAACGCGTTCGACCAAGCTTCAGATCATCTTGACGATGGTGAAGCAGAGCGATGGGCCGCAATTTGCGCCGTTCGGCTAGGCCAATTCGACTGCGCAGCACTCTTCCTCGTTCGGGCCATCAACCGCAATGGTGGACGAGAACTGCTTGATGAAATCGAATCGCTCCACGAATTCGAGAGTGTCCTGCGCGATCCCGTCGTGCGGGCCGAAATGGAAGATGCCCGATTGCGCTGTTGCGCAGAAGGGGAGACCTAGTCCTTGGGTCCACGGCCGCCGCGTTTCTTGGCTTCGAGCGCGACTGTTTCGACTTTGATGGCGTGATCCGCCGCTTCCGCCCCATAGCGCGTGAGCCGGATTTCTTTGACTTCTACGCGACCTTGCTGGTGCTTGACGACTGTGACGAGGCCCCACGCTTGCAGGTCCCTCAAGAGGGCTCGGGCATTGCGGGAGAAGTACTTCGTTGCCTCCATGAGCTGCGTCGCGTTCATGGGGTCGGGATGAAATTTTCGTAGTTCGACCAATGCGCGGAAAGCGCGTGGCCTGCTCAGAATGTCGTAAGGGCTCAGGTTCCCGTGGCGGCGCCGGTGGGGGCCCCTGCGTCGGCGCCCGTGCCGCGTGATGCAAGCCGTTTGAGCACCAGATCGATGAAATTCTCGCCCGTCTTCTTGCAGGTTTCGAAGACGCTCAGCAGCGTACTCAGTCGGGCTGCGCCTGGCCACGTTTGGCGTCCGCCGCTGATCTTGCGGTGGTAAACACCTTGGCGGATCGCTCTCTCTGCCGCGTTGTTGTGCCATGGGACGTTGGGTACGCGGATGAACGTGAAGAGCATGTCTTGGCGGGAGCGCAGTTCGTTCCCGATGCGCACGGCGTTCGCGTCCTTCCACGGCTCACCGAGGAAGCTCACCATGTTCGCGAGATACTCGTCGGATTTGCGCTTCCGCTCGTCGAGCGTGATGGTGGCCGCATTCTTCTCGATGAAGAGGATGGCTTCACGGAGTCGCGCGCGAATGCCGTCTGCGAATCGGATGAACTCCGCGGGGGGTCTGCCGGCTCTGGTGAACTTCGCGGCGCGGTGGCTCAAAAGTCCTCGTGGTTCGATGCCGTGGATGACTTCGACGCGTTCGAGCCAACGGTTCGTGTGGAGGTGATCGAGTTGGTGGCCTTTGCATGATATCTTATCGTACGGTTTCCAACCGTCCCGCACGAGCACGCCGTCGAATCCCTCAAGGATGCGGGCGGGGACGCTGCCGCCGCGTGTGTTGGCGACTTCGTACAACACGGCCAAGGTGTCGACGAACGTCCACAACCATCCGTTCTTTCCGTGGACGCGGAACTTCGACTCGTCACCACCGAGACAATCCGAGCCTTTGATGATCTTCTTGATCTGCTCGTAGTCTTCGCCGAGGGCTTCGGCGGCTTGCGTTTCCATTCGTAGGATCGTTGCCTCGCTCACGCGCAATCCGAAAGTCCGTTCAAGACTCTCTTGGATCTTGACGATGCTCAAGCCAACTATGCGGTGGTGCACGACCCACGCGACGACGTTTGGACCATATTGCTCGTGGGAGGGAAGGGGCGACTCGCCCTTGACGTTCGCCAGGCAGTGCGGACACGAATATTCCCGAGTTTGCACCTCGTAGATCAAGAGTGACGGCGGAGGGATGTCCGTGACGGTGCGAGTCAGCGTGCGCCGCGGTGCGCCAAGCTCTCCACCGCACGCGGGGCAATCGTCGAGCGACACGACCACGGGCGGCGTGTTGGGTGTTGGTCGAGCGCGGGCGTGACCCATGTGGCCAACCTGGCCACCGGTAGGCTTTTTCTCGTCGTCTGGCGTCGAGCGACGGTAGAACACTTTGCTGGAGGGAACGCCACCAGCCTCCGCCGTTTTGTCTGAACTTGCCAACATCTGCGGCGAGCCCATGACGGCTGAGAGCTTCTTGCGAAGCTCCTCGTTCTCACGCTTGAGGCGCTCGATTTCCTTCGCAAGTCGCTTGTTCTCCTCGCGTAGGCGCTTCTTCTCTTCGTCATTCTCACCCAATGCATCCGGCATAGAAGTTCCGACGGGGTAACATGATTGCTATCACTGATGAATGCATCGAAATTGATAGCTCAAGCTCATGCAAGAAACATGTGCGCCCGCTCAAGAGGCGACGATTCGCATCGGAACCGAAGAGGTCAACACGAAGCCGGGGCGGCCACAAAGGGGGCCCCCTGTGCTCGGACCGCGCAAAGCTGAGCCCTTACAGAATGTCTTCCACGCGCTCCTCACTCGCCCTCTCGCCATTTTTGGAGGACAAGAAACCCTTTTCCGTCTGCCGAAGCTATAGGCCACCGCTGGAGGCCTTGGCTTGGGGGTGGTGGAACAACCAACAGACGACCCCCCACCCGCCGCATCGCCCAAAACCCGAGAGCCACGCCACCCTCCACCCGCTGCTCCCCTCACGACGCTTGTTTGTGCCTCATGCGGCCACGCTCCCGAACACATCCTCTGGAACGCCGCCACTGGCGCGCGCATCCACGCGCGCACAATCACGACAACGGGGAACGTGCGCAAAATTTGTGGCGGCGAAATCGTCCCGGCGAACCAAACCTGGCGAACCCATCTTCGTCCCGGCCTCGTCGTCGAGGCGTATCCCACTGCTCGTTCCGTCACTCGCCACCAAGTGAGGGTGGGCTACCCCAACAACACGCGCACGCGAGCGTGGACCGGCACGCCTCTTTGCGGCCAGACTCCGTACGGGACTGGGCTCTGGATCCCCATCGCTCCCGACGCGCCCTTCACCCAACGGTGTCACGGCTGCGAGGCTGCCAACGCGAAGCGCAGCATGAGCGAACGCGTCAAGGAACAACGCGCCTCGCGACGGAGGAAGCCGGAGAATGGAGGCGCCGTGTGAAACGAGCACCATGGTTCACACTTTTGCTCCGGCAGTCTTTTTGGTACGGAGGCTGATAGCCCCTCCCGGGTCGGAGGCTTCGTCATGATGGTTCAGGGTAAGCTCGTTTCGGCTGCATGTCTTCTCATCCTGTTGCTCTCGTCTTGGCCCACGACCCTCGTGGCGGCCCAGTTCGTGGACCCATCGTGCGACGTGATCGCGGGAATGAAGATCCAAAACGCCATCAACAGGGCGCCAGAGAACGGCCGCATCGTCGTTTGCGCAGGAACGTACCCCGAGAGCGTGACGATCGCGCGCAACGGCCTCACGCTTGAGGGGCGAAGCGGCGCGATCCTGGATGGGACGGCGCTTACGGGAACGCGCTTTGGCATGATCATCGCCCGCGGCGTTGCAAACGTCACGGTGCGGGGCTTCGAGATTCGCAACTGGGACGACCCCCTCGATTCGAACGACGCGAGCTCGGGCATCCTCAGCATGGGAAGCACGACGCGCGTCCGGATCGCCAACGTGTCAGTGCACGACAACGCCTTCGTTGGCATCCTCATGGGGTACGGCCAAGACGAAGCTTGGACCATCGAGAACTCGTCGTTCGAGAACCACCAAGCCGCCCACATCTTCTCGCAAGGCTCAACAGGCCTCACGATTCGCAACAACCAATTGGGCGGCGCCCACGAGGCAATCGTGCTCGCCTCACCCAGCGGCGCCCTCGTCGAAACCAACCACGTCAACGGCGCGGGGCGAGCCGGCATTGCCCTCACGCCATCCCTAGGACACGCGTACCCACCAAACAACGTCAGCATCAGGAACAACTTGATCGAAGGGAAGTGGGACCATGGCATCTGGACGCTTGACGCCAAGAACTCGTCCATCACCAGCAACGTGCTTCCGACGAGTTCAGCAAGCATGACGCTTGGCGGCAGCCCAAACCAGATCGAGTTGAGCCAAAACGCGGGAACTCCCGTCTATGAGACGCTAAGCCAAGAAGAAGCCACGCTCGCGTTCAAACACGGACACAAGCAGCCTCATACAAACAACAACGCCAACGCGCCCCAAACCAGCACCAGCATGTGCTCCTCATTCCAATGCCTTCTGGGAGGCATTCGCTCGCTGGTGGACACGATCCTTCCCACGGCCAGCGCCCAAACCACAGCCAGCTCGGTTCCCATGGATTGTCCACTCGAACCAGAGTACTGCAACGCGGCCGACATCGACACTCTCCTCTACGAAGTGCTCAGCCTCAGCCTCAACCCCCCCGGCTTGCCCGAGAACGATGTTGACACGACTCGGCTTGCCTCTTGCGCGGGCCAATACGACGACTGTTTGCGCGCGGCGTTCTTCGACCAGAACGACACGAGCCCTACAAACCGTTGGAACATTCAGATATCAATCGTGGATCAAGTCACAAGCAGGCTCGAAATGCGCTTCATCGAAGCTGGCGTTCGACCCAACGCCAACACCAA
>JBAZZN010000130.1:0-7471 GCA_041658815.1 Thermoplasmatota archaeon | reverse complement strand
TGCGCAAGAGCGGGCCAAAACTGCCGCCAGACGACCCGGGACCCGGCGCCGACCCCGCGCGCGTCCTGAACCTCAGCATTCCGTGCTCAGGAAAACCGGTCCCACGCCACGTTCTTCACCGGGCTCAGACGGCCCGCCGCGGGCCCTAGGCTTTTGTAGGGGTCCGCCATCTCCGCTGGGTAAGCGTCGTTGAAGCAGTTCCACGCGCTCTTCTCTGTTTCCGACAAGACGGGTCTCCCCGAGTTCGCGCGCAGCGTCTCGAAGGCCGGCGGCCAACTCGTGTCCACCGGCGGGACCGCGCGAGCGCTTCGCGAGGCTGGCCTCAAGGTGCAGGACGTCTCGGACATCACGGGCTTCCCGGAGATGATGGATGGCCGCGTCAAGACGACGCACCCGCGCATCATGGGGGGCATCCTCGCGCGGCGCGCAGAGCACGGTGACCTGGCGGCGGCCGCGCAGCACCAGATCCCGCTCATCGACCTCGTCGTGGTGAACCTCTACCCGTTCGACGCGACCGTCGCGAGTGGCGCGCCGCTGCCTGTCGTCTTGGAGAACATCGACATCGGCGGCCCCACGCTGATCCGGAGCGCCGCGAAGAACTATCGCGACGTCACGGTCGTCACGTCGCCCGCGCAGTACAACCTCGTCGCGAAGGAGCTGGAAGACAAGGGCGAGACCACGATGGCCACGCGCGAGCGCCTCGCAGCGGACGCGTTCGCGCACACGGCGCGCTATGATGCTATCATCAACCAGTACTTCCGAGCGAAACTGCTCAAGGAGGACTTCCCGCAGTACCTCTCCCTCTCCTACGAGAAACTGCAGGACCTGCGCTACGGAGAGAACTCGCACCAGCGTGCCGCGTTCTACAAGGGCAAGCCCACGACGGAGCCGTGCGTCGTGAACGCCCCGCAGATCCACGGCAAGGAGTTGTCCTTCAACAACATAGTGGACGCCGACACGGCCATCGAGGCCGTGAAGGAGTTCGAGAAGCCCGCATGCGTCATCATCAAGCACGCCACGCCCAGCGGTGTCGCTTGCGCTGACACGCTGCTCGCGGCGTACACGGCGGCCTACGAGTGCGACACGTACTCGCCCTTCGGCGGTGTCATCGCGCTCAACCGCATCGTGGACAAGGACACCGCGGAAGCGATGGCCAAGCTCTTCTTGGAGCTCGTCATCGCTCCAGGCTTCGACGAGCACGCGCTCCCCGTGCTCTCAGCGAAGAAGAACTTGCGTCTCCTCAAAGTGCCGGGCCTCGACCAGCGCGGCCATTATGGCGGATTGCAGATGAAGAGCGTCGTCGGTGGCTTGGTCATCCAGGACCGTGATATCTTGGAGCCAGACGTGTCCAAGTGGAGGGTCGTCTCCAAGGTGCGACCGACGGCCGAGCAGATGCGCGACATGCTCTTCGCGTTCAAGGCCGTGCGTCACGTGCGCTCGAACGCGGTGCTCTTCGCCAAGAACGAAGCGACCGTCGCCATCGGCGGTGGGCAGACCGCGCGCGTGGACTCCACTAGGATCGCGGTGCTGAAGGGCAGCGTGAAACTCCGCGGCAGCGTGCTGGCCAGCGAGGCGTTCTTCCCGTTCCGCGATGGCGTGGACGAGGCGGCCGAGGCAGGCGTCGCCGCGATCGTGCACCCCGGCGGCAGCATCCGTGACAACGAGGTCATCGCAGCTGCGGACGAGCACGGCATCGCGATGGTGTTCACCGGGCAACGATCGTTCCGGCATTGATGCTATCACTGCACGCTCACGCCGTGCTGAGCGCCGTTGCCCTGTTTGTCCTCCACTGGACAGGGGTGGGCAGATGTGACCGTAATTGGTCACACATCTCAAGTTCGTGTTCGAACAAGTACGCCCCAAGGCCACCATGAAGAAGTTGTCCCTCCGTGTGGAGACCCTCGGGTTCGAAGCGAGCGAGAACGACGTCATCGACGAACTCCTCGCGCACGAAGGCGTTCTGGCAGCCGAGATCGACGTCGAGCAGGAGACCCTCGCTGTCGCCTACGACGAGCGCAAGACAACGAAGGGCGCACTCCTCGACCATCTCCGCTTCTTTGGTCTTACCCCGCGCTTGGCCCCATTGTCCGCGCACTGACGCGCGCACGCGCGTTCCACCGGAAACCACACTTTCGAACGGAAGCTTCAAGAGCCGAGAGGCCGCAAGAGAGGCTGGATGGAATCGATCGCCTGGACCATCGACTGGAATCCAGAGGTTTCGGACGACGCCCGGCTCAAGAGAGAGCTGATGAAGGCTCTTGAGGACTCCACCACGATCACCACCGTCAAGAGATTCGCCGAGCTCGCTGCCAAGGAAGCCCTCGACGATGGCCTCGAGACCGAGCACTTGCTGTGGCTCGACTCCCACTACTCGTACGCGTTCTTCGTTCGCGTTTGGTATGACGTGAGTGAGGCGAAGCTCTGCATCTTAGTGGAGGAGAACGACTTGGGCGATGTGGGTTACATGCTCTTGGAGGACCTTGAGTGCGCTTCCTACGTGGAGGAAGCAGCCGAGGATGTTCTCAAGGTCGAGTTCGCGGACCCCAATGACCTCGGCGTGACTCGTTAGGCACCCACGGGCGCCGCGAGCCCGCGGCTGATGAGCAAGTGGGCGACTTCGCGTGGCACGGCGGCCACGTCCTCGACCTGCAAGCGATAGTGACGCAGGTCGGGCGCGACGAAGGGCTCGACTGGAACCTTCACGCGGATGAGCACACGCGTGCTCCCGATGGTGCGCGGTGTTTCTCCTGCGCTTTCCGCGGTCACCTCCTCTGGCGCGATGCGCGGCGCCGTGTGCTGGGGCGGTGGGAGCGGCGCGCCTGGTAACGTCGTTTCGGGCGCGGCTTCGGCGGCGCGTGGCGGCAGTGTGGCGGCTGGCTGGGCGGCGTGCGCGGGTGGCTCGATGGCATCAGGCGGTGTGGGTGGGCCGCCGGCTGGCTTGGGAGCTTCCGCGGTGGGCGGCGCGCTTTCCTGTTTGAGGAGCTCGGCGCGCGCGTCCTTGAGCGAGCGCAGCACGCGCTCGTACAGCGTTTCCTCTTCCCGCGTGAGGTTCGCCTTGTCGGGGCGCGATTCGCGCGCTGCGATGAGCGCGCTCGTCACGATCTTCTTCTCGCGGAGGTTATAGAGATCGTCGCGGACGCGTTGGAGGTTCGTCAACTCGTCGAGCAGGATGAGGACTTTGGGCGTGGCGGGATTGACCGCTTGCTCTCGTTGGTAGTCGTCATGGAGCTGTTTGAGGAATCGGTCGAAGCGCTCGTAGAAGTCGCCGTCCATCTTCGTGAGCGTCGTCGTGGAGCGCTCGCGGCGCCATCTGTTCACGAGGGACGCGTAGGAGAACTCGTCCTCGTCCTCCATGCTGCTGGGCCGGCGCCGCTCCTTGGGCTCTTGGTCCCTATCGAGCTGGCTGGCCGCCACGCGTGGGGAGTGAGCGCGCGTGTATTTGGCCGTTGGGGCGGGAGATCCGGGTGGACCCTGGATCGGGTTTTCCCAGTGGAACTACTCCACGGTGACGCGGACACGGCTCTGGCCCAGGAGCTCGGCTTCCAGCGTGTCACCCTTCTTCACGGGCCCCACGCCTGCTGGCGTCCCGGTCGCCACGATGTCGCCTCGTTCGAGCGTCATGAAGCGCGAGACGTGTGCAAGGACGCGTGGCACACTGTGGATCATCGCACTTGTGAGGCTTCGCTGGCGGACCTCGCCGTTCACGAGGAGGCGCAGCTCCATCTTGTCCCACGGAGGCGCTTGCGTGGCGATGACGACATCCGAGATCGGGCCGAAGCCGTCCATGCCCTTGCTGAGCGACCACGGCATGCCGGCGCGCTTTGCTTCGGCTTGTAGGTCGCGTGCCGTCATGTCGAGGAAGACCGCGTAGCCAAGCACGCGGCCCATCGCTTCTTCCTCGGTCGCTTGGTTGATCGTGTCGCCGATGATGACGGCCAGCTCCGTTTCCCACTGGACGTTCGTGACGCCAGGCGGGATGCGGAGGATGCCGCCGTCCGCAAGCAGGCACGACGCGGGCTTCAAGAAGACTTGGGGAGGGGTCTGGGGAACCCCCACTCGGGTTTCCCCCGGACCCCCTTCCCGACCTGCCATTTCCTTTCGGTGGTCCTCGTAGTTCTTGGCCACGGCCACGATCTTGCCGGCGGGCACGGCCGCTCCACCGCGGACTTGGAGTTGGAAGGGCACGAGAAGGCGGAGCCATCCAGCGCTCGTAAAGTTGGCGGCGGGCGCCCGAGGGTGGTGTCCCGCTTCCGTTACCACAGCCATCCTTGTGACTGGTGGTCGAGGGCCGTTTCTTGAGGACGTTTGTGCTGGAATGGCTTGCCGGCAACGCCACGACTCCAAGAATCCAAGACGCCAAATGAGGGGCTTGGCTTCTTCGCGTCTTGGATTCTTGGCGTGAACCACCGTACCTGACCGGGTGCCGCGCAAACCTGGGGGGTAACCAGAGCGGGACACTACCCGCCCGAGGGAAGGACTGGATGAACGGGGCCCAGAGTACTGTGCGTCCTGTCCGTCCTGTTCATCCTGTCCTATCATAGAGCGATGACACGCCAAACAATGTGGGTGGACTCCAAACCCATTTGCGGTGGGAGGAACGAATGGGCAGCGTGGATCTCACGGTGCTCGGCGCGTCCAGCCGCTACCTCGCTCCGCTTGGCGCCGGCACGTCGTACCTGCTGCGGCACAAGGACACGCGCCTGCTCCTTGACTGCGGGAACGGCACGCACATGCGCCTCTCGGAGGAGCTGGGTCAGCAGAAACTGAGTGGCGTGCTCGTGAGCCACTTCCACCTCGACACGGTGGCGGACCTGCTGCCAGTAGCGTTCACGCTGCCCCCCGGTGCGCCGCTCGTCGTCCCGCGCGGCGCCATGCCTCGCCTTGGGGACCTCCTGCGCGCCTACAGCATGGACCGCTCGTGGATCGACCACGCGAGGCTCTTGCCCGTGGGCCGCGGCGACGAGCACGTGATCGGCGGCATCAAGCTATCATTCGCGAAGGCCGGCCACGGCTGTCCCGGTGTCGTCACGCGACTCGTTGCCGAAGAGGACGGCACCACGCTCGTGTACCTGGGCGACACGGGAGCGCGTCCCTGGCTCATGGACTTCGCTCGTGGCGCCGACCTCATAGTGGCGCACACGCTGATGCTGGACCGGGACGAGGAGACCGCAAAAGAGACGAACTTGACGGCCGGCGCCGCGGGCCGCCTCGCGCGGGAAGCTGGCGCGGGCGCGCTCGCGCTCAGCCACGTCCCGTTCTATGGGAACGCGGAGGAAAGCCTCGTGGAGGCGCAAGCGGCCTTCGGCGGTAAGACCGTGGTCCTCCACGAGGGAGAGACGATCAGGATCTGATCACGCTTTTGCGCTCGCTCCATCCAACTGCTGGAGCAGCCGCACGGCATCGGCCTCCGTGACCTTGCCGTCCCCGTTTAGGTCAGCGTTGAGCGTGACGATGGTCACGTTCTCGCCGACGAGATAGCTCGCGAGGCGATCGTAGTCGCTCGTGTCCACCTTGCCGTCGCCGTTCACGTCGCCTGGGACTCCGTTGCGGAAAGTGCCACTGGCCGCCTCGAGCGTTGCTTGCGTGCCGTCCGCATGGACGGCGCTCTTGACGGTGACCGTGAGGGGCGAGACTTGGCCGACCGCCCCGTCCTTCGCCGTGAGCGTGAGGACCGATAGCGCACCATCGCCGCTCAAGCCGTCAGGCAGCGAGGTCGTGAGGAGCATGACGATGACGCCTTCGGACGCGTCGTGCCGCCACGTGAGCTGGCTCTTCGCGATGGCGCCGTTGCGCGCGTCCACGAGGGTGACGACCTTGGGGTCGTACGCGACGGTGATGCTCGCACTGCCCAAGCCGTCCGCGTCCGAGAAGCGCACTGGGACTTCCACTGGGATGGCGGGAGCGCCGGAGACCACGCCGATGCCGATGGTCGGGTGCTGCGCGGCGAGCGCGGCCTTGGCGGCGGACCCCGCCGCGTCGTGCTGGCTCGACACTCCAGCGTACGCGAGGGCGCTTGCGCCCAGCACGAGGAGCGCCGCGCCCGCGATGACAGCCATCTTCAAGCTCTTGGACCGGGAGAGCCCGGGCTCATGATTGTACGTGGTCAAGTGCATCCCTCCGCTGACTAAGCGGGACCTGTTCCTGATCGAGGCGAGCGTGGTCCATGAACTTGCGGATGTGGCTCGGAGGCAACGAGGCCGCATCACAGTGGCCGTAGCGCCGCTCGCCGCAGCACGACGAACGTGGCTGCGTACAGGGGAAGCTCCTGCTCGCCCGGCTGCACCATGAGCCGCTGCCCCCGCAGCGGCACTTCGGTTGGCTTGCTCACGATGACGCGCGTTGGTTCGTCGCCCAGCGCCACGGCGTCCTGCAGGGGGTCGAACCGCTCGAACTCCTTGATGGTGAGCGGCGTCACGCGCAAGCCCGTCTTGCCATGGAGCGAGCCGGGCAGGCGGATGAGGCGCTTGATGTCGGCGGTCACGGGCTCGTCCGTCTCGCCCTCGGCGTGGACCTTGGCGTACTGCACGAGCCCCGCCAGAGCCTTGCTTCGGCCAAGCGCGGGGATCGCGATGCGCCCCTCGTTCCGGATGAGGGCGATGCGTTCGGGCGTCAACATCGATAGGACCTCGTCGGCCGTCTTGTCGCCGATCCCGTCCAGCGTCATGAGCCGCGCCTTCGCTGCGTCCTTCTCCATCGTGCGAAGCTCCTCAAGGAACGCGACGATGGTGCGCGTGAGCATGCCATCCCATCCCGGCGAGTCTGCTGGCGGGATGATGCGGTCCTTCTGCAGCCCGAAGATGGTCGCTTCGTACGCGCGTTCCTTCACGAATCCTTCCGAGATCGCGGCAGCCACGGTGTCATTGGGCGAGATGTAGTCCACGATCTCGCGCCGCGCCGCGCTATCAAGCTGCAAGACGCGCGGGTCCGTCACGTGGAAGTGATAGCCGCGTCCGCCGGAGAAGACTATCCGCACGTGGGACTCATCGAAGCCAAAGTCGCCGAGGATGAATTCGTGCAAGAGCTTGCGGGCTTGCAGCTTGACGGCGGCGAGTTGCTCAGCGAAGCTGAGCTTGTCGCCGCCTGGCAAGTGGTCCGCGTCGAGGTCGAAGATGAGGTCCGCCCCAAGCCACTCCTTCTCCTTCATCGTCGCAGCGTGGGGCGTCTTGTAGTACGCCGTGCTGTAGTAGCAGTGGTGCGGCGCTTCCTTCACGAGGAAGTCGTGGAAGGCCTCCTTGGAAGTGAAGCTCGTATGCCGAAGGAAGAACGTCTTGCCGTTCCATAGGAAGCCGAACTCGCGGCGACCATAGCGGGGCGGTAGCTCCGGCGGCGAGGCGCGGTAGTGCTCCCGGAAGACGTCCGAGACCCACGCGAGCGTGGCATCGACTTGCTCCTGGGGGGGAGGACCCGCTGGCCCGCCGGCTTCGGCCACGCTGCGGCAAGCTCGCCCACCGGTCTTGGAGGTATCCACCGG
>JBAZZN010000129.1:0-7547 GCA_041658815.1 Thermoplasmatota archaeon | reverse complement strand
CCTCTCCACGCAGGACGACGTCGCGGCGGCCCTCGCGGCGAGCGGCATCCACGTGTACGCGTGGCGCGGCGTGAACAACAAGGAGTACTACGAGCACGTCGATGCGGTGCTCGCGAACAAGCCCACCATCACGATGGATGATGGCGGCGACCTCGTGACGCGCCTCGTCACGGTGCACAAGGAACTCATTCCACACGTGCTCGCTGGCACGGAGGAGACGACGACGGGCGTGCACCGCTTCCGCTCGATGGCCAAGGAAGGCGTCCTGCCTTACCCGCTCGTGGCCGTGAACGACGCGATGACGAAGCACTTCTTCGACAACCGCTACGGCACTGGCCAATCGACACTGGACGGCGTGCTGCGCGCGACGAGCGTGCTCATCGCTGGAAAGGTCTTCGTCGTGGCCGGCTACGGCTGGGTCGGCAAGGGCCTCTCGATGCGTGCCCGCGGAATGGGGGCTCGCGTCATCGTGACCGAGATCGACCCCGTGCGCGCGCTCGAAGCGTGCATGGATGGCTTCGAAGTCTCGCCCATGATGGTCGCGGCGAAGGAAGCCGACATCATCATCACCGTGACTGGCGGCAAGTGGGTGCTCGACGCCTCCGAACTAGCCGAGGTCAAGGACGGCTGCATCCTCGCGAACAGCGGCCACTTCGACAACGAGATCAACCTCAACGCGCTCAAGGCGATGTCCAAGGCCACCAAGGAGGTCCGCCCCAACGTCGAGGAGTACGACCTCAAGAACGGCCGCAAGGTGTACGTGCTCGGCGAGGGGCGCCTCGTGAACCTGGCCGCCGCCGAAGGCCACCCGCCCGAGGTCATGGACATGAGCTTCGCGAACCAAGCGCTCAGCAGCGTTTGGCTCCTCGCGCACGCGAAGAACCTCAAGAAAGAGGTCCATGAGGTGACCAAGGAGCAGGACGAACGCGTCGCGAGCCTCAAGCTCGCTGCGATGAACGTGAGGATCGACACGCTGAGTGCCAGCCAGCGAGAGTATCTCGCTGGGTGGCAAGAGGGGACGTGAGTCCCCTCCACCCGTAGTCGCTTAAGGGATTGCGGGTGGCTGATGCACGGCCGCGTTGGGAGCTCGCAGCGGGGTCGGAAGGGTCCCTGGTCGGAGGGGTCGGAAGGGGCGGGTCCGAGGGGAGGAGGGGCCGTAGGGGCACGAGTCGCGGCCGCGGTCCTCCTTCGTCTCTTCGCCGCTTCGCGCTTCATGAGGATCGCGTCGCTCGCGGGCCACGCGCGCCCGATATCGCGCCCCTCCGCCCCCTGTGGACCCTTGACCCTTCCCCTTCCGACCCTTCCGACCAATAGCCCCCTCCGACCCCATCAGACCGCACGTATGGCGGGACGCGAACCCGTGCGATCCGGCTGATGATTTCGGGCCTTAACCGACAACGGGTGACTTCAGTAGCGACCTCCCCGCCGCGCCGGAGTACTGCATACAGCTTCTCGACGAGCCAGGTTGGGCCGACTCGCCTACGCCAGTCCCGTCATGTCGCGCCCCTCGTGGAGAGCGACTTGGACGATGCTCACGCGAGCGCGTTCGCGCGCGAACTCCGCCGGCGTGTAGCAGAGGAAGTCCACCGGCAAGTTGAGGTCCCACGCTTCATACAATGGCGCCGCACGTTCACCCAGGCTCTTGCCTTCGAATGCGGGGCTCACGACGAGGAGGTCCACGTCGCTGAGGGGCCGCTCCTCGCTTCTCGCGCGTGAACCAAACAGCACGACCAGGTCGAGCGGGACGCGCGCCGCGAGCCGTCCCCTCAGCCGCTGGACAGCATTCATGATCTCGTCGCCCAGGAGACCACCTCCCCTGCGGTCACGACTGCGCCCTGCGCATCTTGAGCGGAAACGAGGGCGCCCGCGCCGGGATAGCGCCCACCCGTGTAGAATGCGCTCAAGACACCTGCACGGCGAGCGAGGTTCGCTGGCACCTTGACGCTTCGACAGAGGAACGTGATGTCGTGGACCCGGTCGAACTTCCCCGTCGTCTTGATTTGGATGGCTTTCAGCGCCTTTTCTGCCGCCTGGTGCGCGTGGAAGGCGGCTTGTGCATAGTGCTCGTGTTCGAGCAGAAGATCGGCGACCTGGAGGTCGGCGCGTGCAGCGCTCAACCATTCGCTCACCTCGTCGGGTTCACCCACGCCGCGGGATGTTCCCGTTGGTGTAAAGTAGCCTTCGTTCGCCCAGTTCCCAGATCCTGCGCCCGATCGCTCCGCACCCCGCCGTAGCGTCAGCCGCCGCTCGCTAATCCGCCCTTCGTTCGAGAACCGCTTTCCAGCGTAGCTCCTACGCGTCGTCCGGTGGTGGAAACGACCGACTCGAGTATCGTCCGCGGTGGATCCAACGAAGCATTCGCGGAAGCAGGCCGCCGCGGCGGCGAGACCGTGAAGGAGCGTTACGGCACGCCGTTCTTCCAGACGATAGGCAAGCTGGGCGCGGAGCGCGGCGCCGAGAAGGGGGGCGAGGCCCGCAAGAAGGAGTTGGGCTCAGACGGCTACGCGCAGCTTGGTCGCATGGGTGGGAAAGCTGTCTTCGAGAAGCGGGGACGCGAGCACATGCGTGAGATCGGCAGGCGCGGTGGCAGAGCGCGCGTTGCCCAAAGCCGTGCGGCCGAGGCGCCCGAACCCGGGGTCGAGCCTGCGTGAGTGAAGTCGCGGATGCCCAAAAGAAGCGCCCCATGACGCTCTCCGAAGCTGGGCGCAAGGGCGGCGAGAAGGTCAAGAAGGAGCGCGGACTGGGTTTCTATGCCGAGATCGGCCGCAAGGGCGGCCGACGCGTGGCCGAGAGCCACGGCCCCGAGTTCTATGCCGAGATCGGCCGCAAGGGCGGAGAAGCGAGGCGGCGCGAGCCGGACGACCCAGACGACCCGTCACCGAGCAGGTAGATAGGTTTCGCTGTGGCTTCGGCTCGAAGCCTTTTTCCCAACCTTCGCGGGCGATTGCGAAGATTTCTTGCCAGGCGGACGGTGAGGTACAAATACGTCCGCGATAGATATAAATAAGGGACCAAGTCTAAGTCGGTTGGACTTCCGGAATGCCGGGAGGATGCCCGCTATGGCCCACGAATCGCTCGGAAAGGTCATCCAGATCACTGAGCGGGGCGCCCTGGTGAAAGCACCCCGGATGGTGCCCATCGGAACGACCCTCGTGGACGTGCGCAACCAACCAGCCGGGCGCGTCATCGACGTGCTTGGACCCGTGACAGCGCCGTACCTCCTCGTGTTGCCCCCCAGGGGTAAGACGACCAAGCTCGACCGCGAAGTTTACCTCCCATAGGAGTCGGTGCCACCGATGCCTCCCGCAGACAAGAAGGACGCCCAAGAACAGGTCGAAGAGATCACGCAGTGCCCCGAGTGTGGGTCCAAGCAGATCGCCCGCGACTACGAACGCGGCGAACTGGTCTGCCAAGCGTGCGGCCTCGTGCTCGACGAGCACTTCATCGACCAAGGCCCCGAATGGCGCGCCTTCGACCACGAGCAGCGCGAGAAGCGTGCCCGCGTGGGTGCGCCCATGACCTACACGATCCACGACAAGGGTCTCTCCACTGAGATCGGCTGGCGCAACAAGGACTCGTACGGCAAGAACATCCCAACGAAGTCCCGCGCGCAACTCTACCGCCTCCGCAAGTGGCAGCGCCGCATCCGCGTGAGCAACGCGACGGAGCGCAACCTCGCCTTCGCACTCAGCGAGCTGGACCGCATGGCCAGCCGCATGGGTCTCCCCCGCAACGTGCGTGAGACCGCCGCCATGGTCTATCGGCGCGCGGTGCAGAAGAACCTCATCCGCGGCCGCAGCATCGAAGGCGTCGCCGCCGCAAGCCTCTACGCGGCCTGCCGGCAATGCAACGTGCCCCGCACGCTGGATGAGATCGCCGACGCGAGCCGCGTGTCCCGCAAGGAGATCGGCCGCACGTACCGCTTCATCGCGCGTGAGCTCAAGCTGAAGCTGATGCCCACGAGCCCCATCGACTACATCCCGCGCTTCTGCTCCGAACTGAAGCTCAGCGGCGAGATCCAGGCGAAAGCCGTGGAGATCCTCAAGCAGGCCGCCGACAAGGAACTCACGAGCGGTCGCGGGCCGACGGGTGTCGCCGCCGCCGCGCTCTACATCAGCTCGATCCTGTGCGGCGAGCGCCGCACCCAGAGGGAAGTGGCTGATGTGGCAGGTGTGACTGAAGTCACGATCAGGAACCGCTACAAGGAACTCGCGGAGAAGCTGGACATCGACATTATTCTGTGATCTGATGGCTGACGAGGGCGCCGGCCGCGCCGAGGGGATGCGAGACGAGGTGCTTAGGCTATCCCTGCCCCTTCTCGGTAAGATATCTGCGCAGTCACTACAAGTTCAAGGCTTCCGTGGGCCCGCGACATCATTCAATTCGTCCAGACAGCGAAAGCTTCTGCGAAAGTGGGACTCAGAGAAAGCGAAAATGCAGAGGGAATTCGCAGACCTGGAACGGATTGCGAATGCCAACTTAGATTCGTTTGCGCGCTCGAACGTCAATATCAACGGACTGTTCATGCTTGCCATCTACGCAACGCACATGCGCGAGCAGGTCTCGGGCGTGCGCGTGGCACTCGAGAGATTGGGTCAAGCAATTGACGGCTGTCGGGCCGAACTCGCGCGCGTCGCGATGCGCGATTACAATGCTGTCGCCCTCATCGTGGCGCTGATAGCGCTCGTAGTTGCAATGCTTTAGCCTCGTGCGGCTCGGCGGCGCTATGGCGTTTCACGACTGCGCCGAGTAAGTTATCGCGAAGATAGTTTCGGCCAGCCACTTCCTGAACGAGGAGTTGTCGCTGAACTGCTTGAAGAGCTTCGTGTTGTCATTGAGGAACGCCGTCATGACGCGGCCGAGCGCGTTGTCGTGCTCGATCCGCGCGTCCTGCTTGTCCGAGTTCTGGCGGGCGTTCTGGTAGGCAGGATCGGCGGCGACCTTAGCCGGGATCTCGTTCGTGATCATTTTCTGGATGAGCCGCATCGAGAAACTCAGCGACGGCGTGTTCGCGATCGCGATGACGCTCTTCGTCCTCGGGCTCGGGTGGACGAAGCGTCGCGTTTCCTCGAAGCCGCCGACGCCACTGGCGGCCTCACCGCGATGGCGACGCGCTTCCTCACGCTCGTGCTCGTTTTCTTCGGCTTGGGCGCGTGATTGGCAGAACTCGGGCGCGATCCTTGTCGTAGTCCCGAACCCTGCGAACAGCGTATCACCATCTCCGCCGCGCCCTCGCGCGCACGAAGCTTGTCGCGTCGTTTCGGGATGCCCCGAGATCCAAGTTCAAGAATGCGCGCTCCTTCTCCCACAAAGTCCATGACCGCAGAGGTACACTAGATGGGTACGATGGGCGTCCGAGACGACCTGTTACGCGAGCTTGCGGGTGTTCCCGAGCCCGTGCTCCGGGACGTCCTCGCGCTCCTGCGCGCCCGCAAGCGGCAAGCGTCTGAGTCAGCTCTTCTCGCGGAGTCAACGCTGGCGAAGGATTGGCTTCGCCCCGAGGAGGATGCCGCGTGGAAGGACCTGTGAGGGGCGTCATCGTCACGATCAAAGCGATGCTCGATGCAGAGACGGGGAGCGATTGACATGTGCCGCGAGGATGCGCTCGAATACGGCGACTTCTACCCGGAGGGCATCATGCCCCTCGTTCGCGGCACTGAGGATACGACACCCGTCGCGCGCCTCATTCGCCGTGCGACGCCCGAGGAGATCCGGCGAAACCGAGCCATGACGCCCGAGCAGCGCTTGGATGCGGCCTTCGAACTCATCGAGACCGCTCGCGCGCTCGCGCAGGCGCCGCCGACCTGAGAGCCTCCGGAACTCTCTTGCAAGCCCGGCGCCCTCGGAGGGATCGTGAAGCCCCGCGACTCGGCGCCCGATGCGCTCGTGGTGTTCAGCGTCCGCAACCCCGACGCGCGATGCGCGAAGTGCGATGACGAAACGACGCGATGGTTTCGGTTGATCCCGAACGCTGCGGGCTCACAGGACGCGTTGTGCATGCGTTGCTCGGGCCTCGACGACCTCGTCCTCCTCCCGACGGGGAATCCGCGCCTGACGAGGCGCGTGAAGGCGCGCTCGACACGTTCGGCCGCGCTCGTCGCGTGGGCGCGCGCCCGCAAGAGATACGAGCGCGCCGGATGGCTCGTCGAGGAGGGCGCCATCCAAGAGACTGTCAAGGAGCTCGTTCGAGAGGGGCGCGATCCTCGTCTGCGCAAGCTTTCGGACGGATCGTGGTCCTTCCCGCTGCGGTGAACGACCCAACGGCGAGCCCCCCCTCCCGAAAGGCTCTTCATGCCACGCGAACTCAGGAATGTCGTGGACGAGCCGATCCGTCACGTCACGTTCCACCCGTCTGACGTGCGGAAGCTTCGCGCGATGAGCCCCGGCGAGGGCGTGGCCCTCGCCGCTGGCATCACCGACACGGTCATGGCGCTCGCGAAGGCGGGCGGCGCAGGGAGGCCTCGCTTTTGGCGACCGGGACCCTTGACGAAGTCGTGACCTGGGTGCGCCGCCTCCGCGAGGCGGAACTCCCGTTCATGCTAGTGGGCGCGTACGCGGTGGCTGCCCACGGATTCCCACGCTCGACGGGCGACATCGACTTCGTTGTCCATCTGCCCTTCGAGGATCGCGCCCGCGTCCGGGCCGTCATGGAGCGGCACGGTGTCGCCAACATCCACGAGCGTGTGGACTCCCAATGGGGGAAGCGGCTCGCCGCCGATCTTTCCAGCGGCCTCACCCTCGAGGTCTTCCTCACTCCCCTGGCTCCCGTCCACGATCGCGAGTATGAACGGCGCGTGACGATCGATCTCGCGGGTGAGCCGACCCCGGTCTTGAGCCCTGAGGATCTCGTCCTGCGCAAGCTCGTGAACATCCGCCTGCGTCGCGGTCTCGACTACGACGACGCCGTCGGCGTGATCGCGCGCCAGGGCGCGCACCTCGACCTCGCGTACGTGAGAGCACACGCTGCCTTCTACAGAGTAGGCGAGATCTTGGAGCGCGCTATCAAAGACGCGGCGAGTGCGGAGCCCGAGGCGCCGGGCTGACGAGGGCGAGCGCACGACGGTGGATCGCAAAGGGCACGACCCTCCGCTTCGCCACCACCCCCGGCAACGTGACGCTCTGGGAGCACACGTGGTGACGCAGCGCCCGCATGGCCCCTATTTGACGAACTCCACGCCCGTCATCTTCCGGAACGCGGTGTCGCCGGTCAAGAAGAGGAGCCCCTCGCGCCGCGCGAGCATGTACCCGAGCGCATCCTGCGCGGACATGCGCGGATGGACGCGCTTGAGCTTCGCCGCCTCGATGAGGTCGTCGTCCGTGGGGTCTAGCCGGTTCGGAGCCATGGCGGCGAGCGCTCCGCGGACCTCGCGCGCCGGCACACGTTTGAGCAGCTCCCGCGCGAACTCGTACAGGTGACCACGTTCCGTGATCACGGGCTCGTGCCGGTACGTTTCGTAGCTTGGCGCTCCTTCGCGAAGCCGCGAAGCGCGCGAAGGAACTGGGTCCTGCCCTTCGCGGTCTTCGCGCCTTCGCGTACCAGAACGGCG
>JBAZZN010000128.1:0-7621 GCA_041658815.1 Thermoplasmatota archaeon | reverse complement strand
CACTACGGTCGCTATCCTCGTGAACATCGCATTGTGGATCAAGCGCTTGATCATCGTCGTGCAGAGCCTTGAAGTCCCCCTCGTGGGGGGCGACCCGATCGGGGTCTATTCGCCAACGTGGGTCGAGTGGGCCATCACTGCGGGCTCGTTCGCCGCCTTCATCCTCGTCTTCGTCGTGCTATCAAAAATCGTGCCGATGGTCTCCGTGTCGGAGACGCGCGAAGGCGAAGAGGAGCACGGCGGGAGACCACCGGCTCCCTCGGAAGGCAAGCACGCCCCGCCCACGAAGGCGTCTGTAGTGGGCCTTGTCGCGACGGAGGCAGAACGATGACACCGATCCCCTCGCCTCGGCGGCGCCTTGGTCCGCAGGGCCTCGCGGTCGCGCTGCTCGTGTTCGCGGTCGCAGTCGTGGCCGTGGCCATCATCATCCCGGTCCAAGCACACAAGGACGGGCACTTGCCAGCCGAGGGCTGCGACTGCCACGCCGAGACTCCCTCGCCAGCCGTCACGATCCTCGTGGAGGGCTGGCCCACGGAGTTCGCGCCAGACAAGACGTATCATCTCAAGGTCTCGACGACGGGCGATGTCCCCGGGAATTCAGGCGGCTTCTCGATGGATGTCAGCAAGGGCCACCTCGAATCAAGCGACCCGGCAGTGGCCTCGTTCGGCAAGGCCGCCACGCATGCCAACGCGGACCAGCGCGTGTGGAACCTCGATTGGATCGCCCCCCCAGAGGACTCCGGCGCAGTGCACCTCATCGTGTACGCGAACGTCGCCAACGGCGATGGCCGGGAAGGAGAGGAGGACCACTGGAACCTCATCGAGATGAGCGCTGCCGAGAAGGCGCCCGAGCCCCCCAAGCCGTCCAACCTCGTGCTAGCGTTCTCGGGCAACGGCACCGCACCGATAGCTGGGCAAAACGTCACCATCACGGCGACGCTCACGAACTTCACGGGCGCGCCCATCCCGAAGGCCACGATCACGTTCTTCCAGAACACGAGCTACGGGAACATGGCGATCGGCAGCAACGTGACTGGCCCCGATGGGCGAGCCCCGATCAACCTCACGGTCGTGGCGGCTTGCGAGTGCAGCTTCTTCGCCCACTACGACGGGTCATCGAAGAACCTCTCCACGAACGGGACCGGCATCGCCACGATCACTGACCCCGCCAACGTCTTCGACACGCTCTACCCGCCGCCTTCGGCCCACGTGTTCGCGTCGTACTACGGCGTGGCCTCGTCGATCGGCGTCGTCGTGGTCGGCGTCTGGCTGACGTTGGGTTACGCGGCGTTCACCGTGGCCGGCGTGCGCTCGGCCGGGACGCCCTCGGACGACGGCCCACGGGGACTGATCAGACTCATCACGGGGAGACAGGAAAAGGAGGAAAAGAAATGACAAACCAGAATGGGATCTCACGATTCGCTGCATGCATGGGAATCATCCTGATGACGCTCGCGGTGATGGCCGTGACGCCAACCGGCGCCGCGTTGCAGACGCAGGACGCGAAGGTGACTAGCCTCACGCTCTCGGCGCCCTTCATCAACCTGAACAAGTTGACGACGGCCACCCTGACCATCAATGGTCTCCACGCTGCTGGGCCAGACGCGTACAAGCTCACGGTCTATGCTCCAGACGGCTCGACCGTCGCGACTTCGACGCTCACCTTCACTGCGGCTGGATCGCAGTCGCTGCTCCTCGGGAACGCTACCCAAGGGTTCAACGCCACCGTGACGAAGGTCGGAACCTACACCATCCAAGCGGATTACGTGACGGGAAGCACGCTCACCTACGCGGCCTCCGTGACGCTCCAGACGACGGACAAGCTCTTCGTAAGGACGGAGTTCGCCGCGGCGTCAACCCCGTACTATGAAGACACGAACCCGCATGTGTGTCCAGTCGCCGAGGAGTTCCAACGCGGTGACGAGATCATCGCCCGCGGCTACGTGCACTACGTCTCGACTGGCGAGCCAGTGACGGCCGCCTCCGTGAGCACGGCGACGGGCAACGTCACCGGCACGCTCTTCAACATCACCAAGTCGCTCACCGGTGTGCGTCAGCCATTCTGGCGCGCGGCATGGTTCATTTCGTGGGACCAATCACTGGGATCGTACCCCTTCACTGTCGTGGCCTCCGACGGGCTTGGTAACTCGGGCACGGGCGTATCGGTCTTGGCGCCGGTGTATGGCGCGCTCAAGATCATCCCCTCGAAGCTCACGATGTCCACGTTCACGACGAACGCGACGTCGGGCGAACCCACCACCGCGTTCTATCCGAATGAGGTGGTCGGCATCACTGCGCGCGCGGATTACAACGGGCATTACGCGCACAACGCCAACTACACGAACACGACCAGGGCTCTCATCGGCAACTTCACCAACCCCGGCCCCGGAAACCTCTACAGGCTGGGCACGGATCGCAACGGCGTCGTGACCGCCGCCATCGGCTCTGGCGCCTACAACGCGATCTCCGGCACTTTCGCCAACCAGCTCGCGAAGGTCGATCTGACGTTCGATAACGGAACGGGCAACTGGACCGGGAAGTGGGACGTGCCAGCGGGCGTCGAGCTTGGTGCCTACTCCGTGCGCGTCACCGCCAAGGACGGCGCGCCCACGGCCAACAGCGGCACGGCGACCTTGCCCATCACGACGCTCGCGAAGCCCCTCCCGATCGTCAAGACCGAGATCCAGTACGTCAACAACACCATCGAGGTGGAGAAGAAGACGCCCGGCCTGGCCCTGCCCCTCGTGGTCAGTGGCATCGCGGTCGTAGCGCTCGCGCTGCGCACGCGCCGCGACCGGAAGTGACGTGAACGAAAGTTCGCACCGACTCAATGAGGAAGGAGAAAGACCCATGATATCGACTCGAAAGATCACAGCAGGAGCGTGGCTGGCGGTTCTCGCGGCCCTGGTCATCGCGGGGAGCGCCGTCGCGGCGCCCTCGCTGACCATCACGCCCACAGAGGGCCCCGTGAAGACGCCCCTCGTCATCACGGGAAGCGGATTCGCCCCCGGCGGATTGGTTGACCTGAAGTGGCAGACGGTCGAAGGCAACCGCGTGAGCGGCGCAGGCTTTGGCGAGGTCCTTTGGCCCTACGCCACGGTGGTCGCGGACAGCACGGGGGCCTTCCGCCTTGAGTCCAAGGCGCCAGAAGACCTCGGTGGCCCCGCGCATCGCATCGAGGCTCGCATCGGCGACAACGTCACCGCGCAGACGTCGTTCACGATCACGCGCACCGCGGAGATCACACCCAAGTCGGGCCCCATCGGAACGATGATCACGCTCCACATGACGGGGGGCGGCTGGACGCAATATGATAACATCGTCGCCGTCACGTACGACAACTCGTTCATCGGCTTCATGTGCAGCTTCAACAGCCAAGGCAACATGACGCTGTGGCTCCCCGCCACGGGCGACGTTGGCCTCCACACGATCGACGTGTGGCCCGCGCTCTATTGGGGAACCTACCCCGCAGGCGCGGCCGGCCCCACGCCCTGGAAGATCGCGCACATCGCGGACGGCGACCAGCCAACGAAGATCCCGAAGTTCCACTTCGAGTTCCAGCTCACGCCGGGCGACCTCACGGTCCCCAACGTCGTGCCCGACCCCGGCCAAGTGACGGTCGTGAGCGATGCCGTCGCCGCCGTGGCCACTGCGAAGGCTCCGATGATCGCGCTGAGCAAGGACATGGCGACACCAGGCTCGGACTACTTGCTAGCTGGTGGCGGGTTCAAAGCCGGAGACACGGTGAAGCTGACTTGGGCCACAGTCACCGTCAAAGAGGAGATCAAGAAGGACAAGAACCTCGGCTGGAACGCGACTCCCGTGGTGCGTGACCTCGGAACGGCCGTGGCGAGCCCGGCTGGCACGTTCGTCGTCCCGCTCACGACTCCCTACGACTTTGGCGGCGACCACACGATCCGAGCCCTCGTCGATGGCAAGGAAGTGTCCCAGACGAGCATCCGGGTCCAGCCTCGCTTCGAGTTCGTGGGACCAAACTCCGTGAATGCTGGCGAGAAGGTGAACATCCGCGGCTACGGCTTGGGCTCCGAGCAGTACACTGCGGTCTGGTCCGTGCTCTACGACAACAAGCTGAACGGCTGGGTCTCGGCCTTCGACACGAACGGCAACGCGACGTTCGACGTGTACGCGGTGGGCGCACCGGGCAAGCACTTCATCGACATCCATGAAGGCTCCAACGGCTGGCCCTATCTCAACCTCTGGGAGTCCCCATGGCCGTGGGAACCCGCGCAGCACTTCAGCTTCGAGATCAAGGGCAAGGCAATGGCCACGATGCAGGAGCCTCTCTCCAAGGAGACCGCGAGGGCGGAAGCGCCGTTCGCAGCGCTCCCGCTCCTGCTTGGTGGCATCGCGGTCGTGGCCCTCGCGCTGGGCTCACGACGCCGCGGAGGAGACCAGTAGAGAAGAACGCATATGACCGCTGCTGTCTTGGCGGTGCCCGACCACCCCTAAGCATCGCCAAGATAGCAGTCTAGTGCTCCCTCTTTCTATTCTGCATCACCTATTCAAGCCCCGCGCCCTTGCCCTCAGCATGGATCCGTTCTGGCGCGCGCTCGCTCGCACCGGCCCCGTCGTCGCGCTGGGGATCGTCCTCGTCTTTGGCGCGAGCGCTCTCCTCACGCGACTCGTTGGCTTTCCCCTGGCCGTGCAAGTTCCCTTGGGGATCCGCGTCGCCGGCTTCCTCGTGATGGCGAGCGGCGTCGTGCTCTTGGGCTGGTTGTTCCGTCACCGCTCGTACCGCGACATCGTGATATCGACCGACGTGACGTTGCTTCGCGTCGTCGGGCGAGCGCCGGCGATGGCCCCCGCGGGTCCGCTCATCGTGAGCGGCCCCCACAGCGTCGTGCGCCATCCTATGTACACGGGCATCATCGTGGCTGTGCTGGGCCTTGGCGTCGCGATGGGCGCGGTCTGGGTCATGCTCGCGAGCCTCGGGTTCCTCGCGTGGTACCGCTTGCTCGTGATCCCGCTGGAGGACCGCGACCTCGTGCGGACGTACGGCGACGCGTACCGCGAGTACATGCGGGAGACGCCCGCACTCGTGCCCTTGCCAAGGTGGCGGCGTGCGAAGAGGTGACAATGGCCTCCGCGCGACGTGCGTCCCAAGGGGGCCGATGTTCTCACGCTTGAGAATCAGCTCCCCAAATGAAGATGCCCCCGCCCCCCTGGGGGAAGAGGGAGCGTCGAGGCTACGGCAGAGACTCGCAAGGTCCAAGTCGTGGGGGGCTCGACGTTCGCCGTCTCCCTCCCAAAGCACTGGGTGGAGACCGTCGGTCTAGCGGTGGGGGGCGAGCTAGTGCTGCACCCCCGTGCGGATGGGTCACTTCTCCTCATTCCTCGCCGTGACGCCCCCGTCCCGACGCGCATCCAGAACGTTGACGTCTCGTCGAACGACCACGAAGAGATCCTCCGCAGCATCATCGCGCTCTACGTGGCGGGGAATGACGTGATCATTCTCCACGCAGGCGCCAACAGCAGCCCTGATGCTATCCGGGTCGCGGCGCAGGAAGCGTGCCGACGGCTCCTTGGACTCCAGGTCGTGGACGAGTCCACAGGGTCGCTCACACTCCAGGACCTCGCGGACCCACAAGACCTCGAGGTCCGAAAGGCCGTCCGGATGATGCAACTGCACGCGCACCGGATGCTCAATGCTTCGCGCCGGCTCATCGAGAGGCCAGACGACGCAACTGCCCAGATCGAGCTGGATGGCAGCGAGACGGAGCTGGACCGATTGCACCTCCTCCTCGTGAAGCAGCACAACCGGTTCCTCACGGACCTCAACTTCGGAGAGCGGGCCGGCATCCCCCCGGGCGAGGCGCTGGGCTACCTCCTTGTGGCACTGTACCTCGAACGCATCGGTGACTACGCCCAACGCGTCGCGCAAGCCGCACCGGACCTCGTGCGGCTCCGCGACACCGCAGGCCTGAACCACATCCTGGCCGCTGCGGACATCGCGCGCAAGTGCGTGGAGGACGCGGGCTCCGCGTTCCAGAAGAAGGACGCCGCGCTGGCCAACGCGACGATCCGCCTCGCTGCAAGCCTTGGCCACTTGGCGCGCACTGCGCCAGAGGACTTCGCGCGCTCGCTGCGCCGGCCCGGCGGGCCACCGACCTGTGAGCTTTGCTTTGGCCTCAACGACACGTTCGAGTTCCTCGAACGGATCGGCTTGTATGCCAAGAGCATCGCCGAGGTCGCGCTCAACCACGCCTACGCGACTCCCCCGAAGGACAAACCATGACTGCCATTCCATTCATCGACGTTGCCCTGGAGGCGCTCTCCCTCCTCCTCAGTTTGCTCCTGATTGTCGTCGTCGCGCGCCTCGCCCGCCGGATCACTCGACTGAGCGAGCCGGAGTTCAGCACGCTCCTGTTCCTAAGGGCCACCGCGATCCGACGTTCTCTCATCTTCCTCGCCGTTGCGATCACGATCTTTGTCGCCATCCCCATGTCGGACCTCGCGGGCCGTGTGATCGACCGGGATACGTTCGAGGTCATCCATGACTTCGCTCACTTCGTCTTTCTCGGTCTCGTCCTCGGAGGTACCGTCTTGCTCCTGCGCATGACGCCACTGCCTCACAAGCAAACTGTCCCAGACGAAGAGGCCGAAGTTGTTCACGAGAGTTCCGAGGAACTGGTCAAGGTCATCCAGTCACGATGATGGAGCCCTTCTGGGTCTTGTCGTGGTACTTGCACACGTAGGTGTAAGTCCCTGGCGCAGTGGGTCTCCAAGTGAGCTTCACCGTGTCGCCAGGCAGCACGATGTCGGCGCTCCAGCGTGTCACCATCTTCTTGTCCGCGCTCCGGATGCCGATGTTGTGCGCCTCGGTGTCCGTGGGGCCTTCTTTGGCGATGATGGTCACGACTTGGCCCACGCGCACGCGAAACGTCGGGTTCGTCTTGCCGTCCGTCTCGTTCCCGACTCCGATCCAAGTCGAGAAGGAGTCGGTCTTGGAGACGAGCGTGAAGGTCACGGCGCTTGGGCCCGACGAGCCCACTTGCGTCGGTGAGTCCCCAGCCTCGACGTCATCCTCGCTATCGCCCATCCGCTCGATCTTGAGCACGAAGGCCGCGCTCGTGTTCAATTCGAGCCCAAGCGCGAACGACGCCACGACGCTCCCTGGTGAGCCGGCCGTCTTGTTCGCCACGAAGTAGATCTCGCCAGCGAACTCGCCGTCCCAATCCAGCGAGGCGACGAAGACTCCCTCTCCGGGCGCTGGGCCCACGGTGCGGATCGGCACTTCAAGGACCCATTCGTCGGGGTTCCACGCTGTGCGCGCGCGTGCGGGAGGCGCGGCCATCTCGACTGGCTCGTCGATCGTGCCGATGGGCTCCGCGCTCGATGAGGCGACGGTCAGGCTGGTCGAGCCGACCGAGAACTCCTCAGAGATGGTCAGCGCCCCCTCGGTCGTGTGCGCCTCGTGCTTCGAGCCCGAAGAGGGGGAGCCTGGGGGCACTACCGGAGGCGAAGCGGGTGGCTCGGCAGTACGCGCTCCCGCGGTGCCCTCGACGAGCACGAAGCCACGCATGGCGTGCGTCGAGTTGGGGCACTCGTAGGTGTAGAGCCCAGAAGGCGCGTCGTCCCACCAGAGGTCCGTCTCGTTGCC
>JBAZZN010000127.1:0-7622 GCA_041658815.1 Thermoplasmatota archaeon | reverse complement strand
TGCTGGGCGCGACGCGGACTGCGTGTGGTGGAGCATGACTCACCTTGCGAGCACGAACGGGGGCCTCCTCGAAGGAGAACGATCGACGCCCGGGCACCCAGCATCGAGGGAGAGCGGGCACGTCCCACTCACAGGAAAGACGAGGCCCCCCTACCTGGATCGATAGCGAGTCGCGAGGGCACCGCGCTTGCCGCTCACCCTTCCACACTCGCGGGCGTCAAGCCTACGGCGGGCGCAGGGTGCGCGTCGGCAAGTTCCAGGAACCGCGCGAGGTCGGGCATTGGGTGATATCGCGCGTAGCGGCCCTCGCGACGCTCCTCGACGAGACCCGCGACCTTGAGCTTGCGTATGTAGTAGCTCGTGGTGGGTTGCGGGAACTGGGAGCGCATCGCGAGGTCCTCCTGGGCGATGCCTGGCGTCACGAGCACGAGGCGCGCAAGTGCGCGCGCGCGGGGCGATTGCAGGCACGCAAGTTGGATCTCCATGCCGCGGTACTTGCCGTGATTCTCGTAGTAGTTACGCGTGCGCCCCACGCTTCGGCTCACGACGAGGTCGTGCCGTTCAAGCTGGCGCAAGTGGTACACGACCGTACCCCAGCTTTGGTCACTCTGGCGGTGCACTTCACGCGCCGAGATACCTGGGCTGCTTCGGATGATCTCGTAGATGGAGTTCCTGACCTCGTTCGCGAGGATCTGGGGCTGCTTGAGGCGCGTGTACAGTGGCAGTGCGGCACTGGTCGCGTGGAACGAGACGAGCGGCCAGTAATATGCGAGTGCGGCGCCGACAGCGATGAGCACCGCGAGACCAGCGCCGGCCGCCGGGGCCTGCTCATACACGGGCTTCGCGTGAAGGTTGATCCTTGTGACGTCACCCTGTACATGCGCGGTGAACGCGTGAGCATAGCTGGTCTGCCCGGCTCCGATCCACTTGCCCTCCTCGACGCGGTCGAACGTGAGTGTGATGTCCCCGACGAGCTCGAAGGGCTCGGCCGTCGCACGATACGAACTGAGGCCGACGGTCACGTCGCCCGTCGTCTCGTCCGCCTGCGTGGCCGTGGTCTGGAGCGTTGGCGCGGGTGCATACCAACGCGCGGGGCCAGTGGTCACGACCATTCCTTGCGCGGCCTTCACGCGGACGATGGCCCACGACTCCTCCGTCTGCTCCAAGGGCGCCGTCCCGCTCTTCGAGGTGCCGCTCGTGAAGCGTTGGACCGAGCCATCGGCGTTCACTACTACGGTGGGACCGTGGAAGAAGATCGTGAGGTCCCCTGTGAGAGCGCTTTGGGACTGTGACGCGAAGAACTCGTACACGCCATGGTCGTCGAGGCACTGAGCGCTCTCGCACGTCCCGGACGAGTCCGAGTTCAAGCTGTCCCGAAAGAGTGCAAGCAATACGCCATTCGTAGGCTTGACGGCCGCATCAAGGAGCGTGATCGTCGATGGCGCGTTCGTTCGCAGCGCGACCACCTGAGCACCAGCCCCCCTCTCAAGCGTGAGCGTGCCCGCACCCAACGTTCTCGACTCACGCACTTGGGTCGGCGGTTGGACGTTCACGGCGCCGACGGGCGTGTCATGCTCCGACCAGGATTGGCCGTAGCGCTCGACCGTGAACGAGGCGCCCGAGAGCTGGAGCACGGGGACATCGCTCGCGTTCCAAAGCAAGTCAGCGCGGAGCGCGTCCATCGTGGAAGCTCCGACGGTCCGCGCTTCACCAACCACCTGGAACGTTCCCTGGGCACTCGCGGCCGTGGCGAGCGGTGCCAGCAATGCGAGGGCCAGGAGGCTCCAAGCGAGACGTGGCGCGACCATGACGGCCGGCCTTCCGCCGGGCTCGACATATAGTTTTGCGTCCACAGTTTGTCTGATGAGACAGTGCCACCCCGCTGTCACACAGCACAGTGACGAACCATACGTATATCACGCCCCCAAGCCGCTCTTCGTGCGGAGGCCTTTCCCCAATGACAACGCTGCGCTGGACCCCCATCGCGCTCGCCATCATTCTCGCTGGCATCACCCCGCTCACGGCCGCAGACGGCACCGATGGTGACCACATGGGCTGCCTCAACATCATCACCACGCACTACGCAAGCGGCATCCGCCCCGTCTTGTCAATAAGCGACGCCATCGCGGTCGGTCTCCAGAGTGACGTCCCCACGGAGATCGGCGCCATCCTCATCATCATCCCATCGATGTGCCAGATCCCACCAGTGGGCGACGCCATCGGCGAACTGAAGCACACCTCACAATCGGCTCCAGCGCCCCTGCTCGATCCGTCCCAAGGCCAACCCATCCTATCCTGAAGGCCCGGCGCGCCGACCATCCGACGAAGCATCAGGTCGCAAAAAGGCGCTCCAAGACCAACGACTCCGTGGCCAATCGGCCACGCAAGTACGTGCGTTCCTCACGCAGAAGAAACCCTCCGCTAACGCTCAGTACGGCTTCGCGAGTGCATCCCATTGGTGCGCACCCACGCGCCAGACCGACTTGAACGTTCCCAAATATCTCAGCGCCCGCGCCGAAGTGCTATCGCCATGACGGCAAGCACGACGAGGACGATGGTGGCTCCAACGAACGGGACGCTGGCATCTCCAGCGGTCGCACCCGCACCACCCGCACCCTTCGGATCGTACGGTGGAAGGCCCCCGCCCGAGCCCACATACGACGCGGCCCTCGACGAGTCCGCCCCAGTCGGCACCGCGGCAGAGTCCCCCGCAGCAGGCGCGCCGCCCGAGCCAAGAGACGCCCGCGTGGAGCCATTGCCCCCCGAGCCGGAGGAGCCCGCCGAAAGCGCGCCGGACGAAGACCCACTGACACCCCCCTTCTCCATCAGCATGGGCGAAGGATAGCAATCATCACACGGCGCGTACTTCGACTCCCCCGCTGGCACCTGGATGTCCACGCGCTTCGACACCGCGCCATCGAGCACCACGAACATGACCGCCCCCTGAAGGTGGCCAGGCGCGTACGCGTTGGCCGAGTAATGACCAGCGCGAACGAGGATCTTGAACGACCCCACCTCATCCGTCGTCGCGCTACCCCAATCGCCCGTGTCCTGGTTCCACACGCTGACGCTGGCTCCCGCGACGCCCCTCTTCGCCGCCGGGTCCACCACATAGCCAGTCAGCGCGATGGTCGCGTCGGGCTTTGGCTCGAGCTTGATGTCGAGCGACGTGTCGCCCGACTTGACGCCGAACGCCTCGACGTAGTTGTAGTACTGCTTCACCGGAACGACTGGCCCCATGATCGGCATTGACGAATCGACCACCGCATCATCCAAGCGGATCGCCACGGGCTCCCCATAATAGAACACACTGATCATTGACCAGCCAGGGATCGTCGTGAAAGAGAACACGCCCGCCGCATCCGTGGACGCGTACTCGTAACGGTTCCACTCGAGATTACTAAGCGAAACGCCAGCGCCCAAAAGCGGCAGACCAGACCTCGCGTCAACCACGCGCCCATGCACGGTCGAATCGCGGGTGGGCACCTTCTCAAGCTTGAGATCCGCCCTCACGGTCTGGCCATCCACCGCCTGCACGGTCACCACGGATTGAGCGAACCCCTTCGCCGTCGCCGAGACCTGCCGCGGACCACCAAACGTCTCGAACCGGAACTTGCCATCCGGACCGGTCGTCAACTCCTGGTCATCACCATCATAATAGAACGGACGCGACTCGTCCACAGTAGTCGGTTGCGGCTCCGACGACGGAGACACACCCCCACCGTCAGCACCATAAAGATAGCAGCACCCCTGCCCAATGTGCACCGACGCACCCCCGAACGGCGCACCATCAGGACCCGACACCACGCCCTCGACAACTGCCGACCTGGGCGGCGGCGTCCTCAACACCAACTCCAAACCAGTCACGTCCCCCGAAATGGCGAGATCACGCGAATCACTCGCACGCCACTTCCCAAAGAACGCGTTCACCGAACCCTTCCCCGCCGCCAGGCGAAGCAAGAACGAACCATCCTTCGCCGTAGAAGTCGAGTCGGACGACCCCGACGAACCATCCGGCGACCCAGAAAACCCACTCACCTCCACCCCCTCAAGCGGCGCACCCGCATCACTCACCACCACGCCAGACACCACGAAGACCGAGTCCGCCGCACGCGAAAGCGGCACGCTGGACAACAAACCCGCCAACAAGACGACGACAACTGCAAACACGAACGAAACAAAGCGCGTCACAGGGACCACCACACCCCAATGCGACGCCACCAAGCAATAGCCTACGGTTCGCGTTGGGCGCGCCCCCAACGGCCAGGCGCTATAAGCCGGTAGGGCGAGAGGCAGGTCGCCGAAGGCCGGCTAAATGGGGACCCGCGCCCCACGGGGGACTCGCGGGACCCGGCCCGAGTTCGGGCCGCGTCCCGCAAGTCCCGCGTTCGGGCCGCGTCCCGAGTGTCCCAAACTTCGTGATGTCACGCAATTGGGGCAAATAGTTTGGCCGTGGTCGTTCTTCCTCGCCTCGATGCCTCGCTCTTTGCACCCGTCCGGTCACGTCATCGGTTTTCGTCCTGAGCTCGCTTTGGAGGTTCCGCCTGAGGTGCGCACGCGTCACATCGCGGTGCTTCCGCCTGATAAGGAGGCGTTCGATTCGTTCCAGGCTTACTCGAAGTCGAGGAGCTTGACTTGTTTGGTGGGTCGCCAGTCGATGTCTAGTCGGGTGAGTACGGTTTCGACGAGGCTTTTGTAGTAGTCTTTGTCGAGCCGTTTCATGGCGTCGGGTGTGGGTGGCTCGTACCCTTGCGTGGTCTTGACGTACTCGAGTTGTTCGCCTTTCTTGATCTCGCGTCCGTACGTCTCTTGGTGCTTGCGCGCGACTTGGGCGCCGACGGCGTTTTCGGCTGCGTATTCGGCGAGTGATTTGCCAAGGCGTACGCGCATGACGAAGTCTTCGGGTTTGTACTGCGTCATGTCGAAGGCTTTGCGTCCGATGTCTTTGGGGTCGCCTTTCTTGAGGAGGAGTGCTTCGCTTACGGCGTTGAGTGTCTTGTCGAAGACGCCGCATTGTGAGCTGGCTTTGAAGGCGACGCCGTGCTTTTCGATGCGGCCGTCGTGGTGGAGGAGGAGGTAAGATTTCCGTTCGTGGAAGTAGCCTGCTTTGTATTCGTCCATTTCGACGCGGAGGTAGCTCTCGCCGCCGAGTTCTTTTTGGGCGAAGGCGGTGACGAGGGCGTTCACGGCTTCGATGTCCACTGGTGTGGATGAGTAGATGCCGTCGGTGTCCGTTTCGACCTTTCCGTCGCCGATGTGGTCTTCGACGACGCGGATGAGTCGGCGCGCGACGCCTACGATGGCGACCGCGACGGGGAGCGAGCCGTAGCGTGAGAAGGCGCTCGCCATGTTGCCGTAGATGGCGTTGAGGACGACCTTGATGACGTTCTGTTGGGCGTGGAGGCGTTCTCGCTCGTCGGCTTCTTTCGTTTCCTTGGCTTTCTTCTTGAGCTCCATGCGGAGCTTGAGGAGGCGGCGGAGTTCGATCGCCATTGGTGAGACGCCGATGATCTCGACGAGGAGGTTCTTGCCGCGCGATTCGTCGGGGATGCTGTAGATCCGTTTTCCTTCGTGCTTGTCGCTGCGGAATGGCCCGAGTGGTTCTTCGCCGACGAAGCGCGTGTTGTCCGCACCAGCGCCCAGGCTCACCATGATGCTTGGGTACATGGATGAGAAGTCAACTTTCCAGAGTGGCTCGAAGAGGCCGCGTTGGTAGATCGCGACGATGCCGCCGACGAAAGCGACGCCTCCGGTTTGGGTGAAGAGTGCGCGGTATCGTTCTTCGTTCGTGCCGTCGCTCACGATGCGGGGTTGGGCGTTGTGCAGGACGCGGCCTTGTAGCACGTTCGTGTGGAAGATGCTCGTGCTGCGGAGCACGACGTTGAGTGGTGCTCCGTAGAGTTCGGCGAGCGCGATGAAGTTGCGCCAGTAGATGCGTGCGAGATTACGCGTGAGCTTCACGTCGTTCTTATTGTATTCTGCGAGGCGCTGGGTCCCGACGAGCGCGCTCGTGTTCTTCATGTCTTCTTTGATGACGGGGAAGCGCATCCATTCGCCGACGGTCTTGAGCTTGTGGTCCTTGATGCCGTGGAGTGTCTGGTCGAGCTTCACGCTCTGATAGACGTCGTACACGAGGCGGCCTTCGAGGACGATCTCGTCCTCTTCTTCTTGGGGCGTGCGGCTGCCACGCGCGAGGCGTCGTGCGTCGAGCGCGTTCTGCTTGATGCGCTTGAGGATCATGGGGAGGTCGTAGCCCGCGATGTTGTAGCCGACGAGGACGTCGGGGTCCTCGCGCGCGATGGCTTCGAGGAACTTCTCCAAGATGTCTCGGTCGCTTTTGCCGTCCCCGAGGACGGCTTCGGGTTCCTTGTCGTCCACGGCCCAGCCGATCGCGATGAGGGGGTCTTTCTCTGTGGGGAAGCCGTTCCCGGTCGTGTATTGCTCGATGTCGATGACCATGAGGCGCGGCGTGCGGCCGTGCTTGTATTGGCGGAAGAAGTCTGGCCTGTCGATGAGGACGCGCTCCACGAACGCGACGTGGTTGTCCGCCATTTCGAGGGAGCGCTCGTCTTTGGACATGTCCGTGACGCCGCGGACCGTGTTGAACTCGTACTTGTGCCACGTTTCGGGGTTGAGGGTGGAGAGTGGACGCACTTCGATGGCTTCGACCTTGACGGCTGGCACGTCCCGCTTCTTCTTGGAGAACGCGTATGGTAGGAACGGTGCGGGCACGCGCTGCATGCCGCTCGCGGTCCATACGTCGAGGTATTGGCGGTCGTTCACGATGCTTCGGAAGACCGCGAGGGGGACGTCCACGCAACGAGCGAGCGGGGGCTTCGCCCTTTAGGCTTCGTGGTCAGAGTGCGGAGCCGTGGATCGTCGCGGTGAGCTTGTTCGCGCCGCAGATGGGGCAGGAGACGCGTCCGCCGCCCGCGATGCGGTCCCACGTGACGGGGAGGGTGGCGGGTCCGCCCTGCCGGCATGCGTGGGTGTAGGAGTGGGTCATTGTGGGCTCACTCCGTTCTTGCCATGACTTCAAGGTTCGGATAGTTCCAGTGGGGTTGCCTGCTCTTGGGCCACGCCAAGACTTCAAGAACCCAAGACGCCAAGCTCTCAAGGGCAAGCTTGGCCTTCCTCCATTCTATTGGCGTCTTTGCGTCTTGGGGTCTTGGCGTGGAGTCTGGAGAATGAGGTCGAGAGGGGATCCGTTCGATGGGACGGATCGTGCCCGGGGGCTCGTCGCCCAATGGCTTTAAGAAGAACCCCCCGGGTAGCCGCGTGGGTCAGCCATGGCCGGCGCGTCGAACGTCCCAGAGAACCTGCGTTACACCAAGGACCACGAGTGGGCCGAGATCAAGGGCAACCGTGCCCGCATCGGCATCACGCATCACGCTCAGGAGGCGCTGACGGACGTCGTGTTCGTCGAGTTGCCTGAGGTGGGCGAGGAGTTCCGCGAGCACGACAGCATGGGCGTCGTCGAGTCCGTGAAGTCCGTGAACGACATCTTCGCTCCCCTCGCGGGGAAGGTCGTCGCCGTGAACGCGGCCCTTGATGATGCGCCTGAACTGATGAACAAGTCGCCCTACGGCGAGGGCTGGTTCTGCGAGGTCGAGCTCACGACG
>JBAZZN010000126.1:0-7647 GCA_041658815.1 Thermoplasmatota archaeon | reverse complement strand
ATGCAGAGGCCAGTTTCCATCTTCGTTGACGTGAAGAATCCCGTCACGGAGGACCACACGCTACTACGCGTCTCCCTCCTGCCCGGGCTCCTGGGCATCCTGAAGCGCAACGCGCACCGCGACTTGCCCCAACGCATCTTCGAGGCCGGCATGGTCACGCACCTCAAGGACGGAGGGGGCGTCATCAACGAGCGCCGCGTTGCAGGTGCCATCATCCAGGGCCGGTCCAACTTCAGCGAGATCAAGGGCATCGCGCTCGCGCTCGCGCGTGACCTCGATTGGGGGGAGGTCGAGATCGCCAAGGCGGAGGACCCTGCATTCGTTCCGGGGCGCTGCGCCGCGCTTGGGGCTGGGGGGCACCATCGGGGCGTGTTCGGCGAAGTGCACCCCGCCGTGCTGGAGGCCTTTGGGCTCCAGCACCCCGTCACCGCCTTCGAGTTCCACCTCGCGCGCGGGCCAGGGGAACACGTGCGGGGTGCGACAGACTGAGATCTTGTCCGCCACGGCGGAGTAGTGACTTCCAATAGCCTTATGCACCATAGCGTGTTTTCACACACTGTCCCATTGTGCCAGCCACAATGGTGCAGGGGTCGTCGGATGAAGATCGACATCGGGAATGGCAAGGTCCTTGGGACCAAGCGCGTCAGCCTCAACGGCCAGATCAGCGGCTTCACGGAGTACGCCGGGCGCGAAGTGCTCGTCGTCTTGCCTGATGAGGACGTTGACGTCAAACTCAGCCCCCAGGACCTCCTCAAGGAAGTCCAAGTCGCGGCCAACGAGCACATGAAGGTCGCGTTCCACCAGTACAAGGACCTCAAGAAGCGCTTCGAGACGCCAGAGAAGGCCACGAAGGCATTCATGGAGAAGCACGCCCCCGCGACCTTCGTGGGCCTCTACTCGACCGTCGAGTCCTGGGCCAAGGACCAGCTCGACAAGGTCGAAGGCAAGGTCGGCGAGCGACTCGACAGATCGACCAAGACGACCACCCCAGTCCGATCCTCCACGGAGTGACCACACCATGACCAGCGCTGCATCCACCACCAACCCCACGCAGGACCACAAGAACGAGCTCGTCTTCGCCTCCGACGCCAACGAGTGGGGCCAGATCACCGGCCTCGAGCCCCGCGCCACGTACTTCGTCATGCGCAAGCCCACGGCCGACCTCACCAAGGAGAAGAGCAAGGAGATGCTCGAAGAGGTCAAGGCATTCCTCCACGAGCACCGCGTCCTCACGGAGAAGCAGATGACCGAGCTCAACACGCGCTACGGCGAACCCGCCAAGGCACGCGTGAACGAGATCCGTTCGACGCTCGAGCGCCGCTTCGACGAGATCAGCAAGGAGATCGAGAACCGCATCGAGAAGCTCGAGACGGACCTCAACGACCGCGGCATCCTCCGAACGAAGCTCCAGAGCGCGGGCGTCACGAGCGAGACGCCAGGCGAGATCCCGACTGGTGCGGCCCCCACCGAAACCAAGGTGGCACCCAAGAAGCGCACGCCCAAGAACGAGTGAGACGGACTTGACCCGCACGTTTTAACTGTGTTCCCCGCCTCTCGCGAAGCCATGGGCGACCCGTCGCAGCGTGAGGAGGAGCTTCACCGCGAAGCTCCGACCATCATGGCCGCTGACCTGCCCAACGCGAGCATGAACGGGCACGGCAAGGGGGATGGCGAGAAGGCCATCGGCAAACTCACGCGCACCGTCGAAGTCTCGCGCATCCTCCTTCGGAACGACTTCTTCAGCATGATGCGCGAGGTCGCGCGCACGGGCGAGGCGCCCCCCGAGCACCCGCGCAAGGTCCGCCGCATGCTCGAAGAGCTGGGCCCCACGTTCATCAAGATCGGTCAACTGCTTGGCACGCGTCCCGACCTCTTGCCCAAGCCGTTCATAGACGAGTTCAAGCACCTCTACGACAAGACCACGCCATCCGCCTTCAGTGATATCAAGAAGCTCATCGAGTTGGAGTTGGGCCAACGGCTCGAGGATGTCTTCGACGAGTTCGGCGAGGTCCCCATCGCGTCCGCATCCATCGGCCAAGTGCACTTCGCCAAGCTGAAGTCGGGCGAGAAGGTCGCTGTCAAGGTCCAGCACCCGCACATCGAGCAGCGCGTCACCATCGATTTCGAGATCATGGAGCCGATGGTGCGCTTCGTCGAGAACCTTTTCGCCGCCAGCCGCGTCTGGCAGCCGCGCTCGCACCTCATCGAGATCCAAGGCATGCTGCTTCGAGAGATGGACTACCGCAATGAAGCGCGCAACGTCCAACGCGTGTTCGAATCGTTCAAGGACGACGCCGAAGTGAAGATCCCGCGCGTCTTCTGGCGCGCGAGCAGCCGCCGCGTGCTCACGCTGGAACGCATCGAGGGCGTCAAGCTCTCGGACTTCGAGAACCCTGACCTCAAGGCCCTCGACGGGAAGCGCTTGGCCGAGATCATCACGCACGCGATGGCCAAACAGATCTTCGAGGACCGGATGTTCCACGCGGACCCGTCCCCCGGGAACCTCATGGCCATCGACTCGGGGACGGTCGCGTTCCTCGATTGGGGCGCCGTCGGGACAGTACCGCGCCGACGCAGCCAGCGCATCCTATCGCTCATCATCGGCTTCGTGCGGGATGATATCGACGAGGTCGCGCAAGCGCTCCTTGACCTGTCGCGGCACGAGGGCGACATCGACATGACGGCGTTCCTGCGTGACCTGGAGCGCGTCATGGATTATCACGAGCGCGAGCGCGCCAGCGTGGGTGACCCCATCGTCCTCGAGATGATCCTCAACATCGCCAGCCGGCACAACATGCTTCTGCCGCCGGACTTCATGCTCATCACGCGCGCCCTCTTCCAGTTCGAGGGGTTGTGCAAGAAACTGGATCCCGATTTCGAGCTGGTCGAAGTGCTGGAGCCCTACGTCCTCCGCTACATGCGGCGCGAGGCCTTCAAGTTCGATGACCCCAAGGAAGCGCTCTTCGCGACCGCTTACGAGACGTTCGAGACCATCCGTTCGCTCCCGCCGCGCCTCAACAAGGTGCTGCGCATGGTCGAGAACAACGAGCTGCGCGTGAAGATAGACATCGGCAAGATGAACGAGCAGCGCGAGCGCGAAGAGAAGCGCAACCTCCGGAGCACGTTCACGGTGCTAGTGGCCGCACTCATCCTGGGCACTGGCTGGATCATGGCAGCGGGGCAGGGCCAAGCGCTCATCCCGTACCTCTTCGCGAGCATCCTCTTCCTGTTGGTGTGGGCGTTCTTCTTCCTGTACTGGACGGATTGACCCGTCGCGGGACACCGTTGCATCGTTCCGGAGTTCACGTCGCGTGCGCGGTCGCCTCTTGTGCCGTGCAGAGCGTGGGTCCCGCAGTCTGCTGCGTGACGTACGTGCCTCCCGACTCGTTGTTGAGCTTTGAGTCGGCGTACCAGACGAAGGTGGGCCCGCACGATGCGTCGAGGGCTTGGCCATAGACGTCGCTCGAGCGGCCGCACGTGAACCCGCCAGCGGCGGCGTTCACTGCGGGTGATAGCGGACCGAAGCGCTCTCCGAACGGGTTGCACACGCCCATGAGCTGTGACGCCGTTCCTTGCCACGCGGGGATGATGCTCACGCGCGTGTACTCGAACTGCGGCGCGGCTTCAAGTCCGTTCCAGGTCAGGGCGACCGTGGGGTACCACAGCGACTTGTTGCCGGTCCCCTCTCCTTTCAGGTAGAAGAGCGCGACCTTGCCGGGGTCGCCCGCGACGATGTGCGTGAGGATGTGGCCCGTTCCGGGCTGCTTTCCCCCGTCGATTTGCTGCTCGACCGTGATGGGCTTCGACCAGTGGCCGAGGTCCGGGGCGGCCCACACGTACTTGACGGCCGCCCCGTCGTAGTTGGGGTAGGGTTGCGGCGACTCGGGATAGACGACATAGACGTTGCCTTGGTGGTCGATCGTGCCGGCATCGACCTGCATCCCGATGATGTTGCCTGCCGCGCTGTCGTCCACCGCCAGGGAATTGGTCCAGGTCACGCCTTGGTCGTTGGATGTCGCCACCCACATTCGCGTCGCCGCGACGACGTTGATCTCGAACTGTTGGGTCGCCGAGGCCCCGCAGCCTCCCAGCGCGGAGGACCGCGTCCCGAACACCGCATAGACCTGTCCGGTCTTGGGGTTCGCGAAGATATTCGATGGCCCGCCCGAGTCTGCGCATTGGAGATCGTTCCAGGCTTGGCTGCCAGGGAGGGTGATAGGCACGGCCGGGCCGAACGTCGCTCCGCCGTCGTGCGACGTCGAGACGAACATCTCGTGCTGCGCGGAGCCTGATAGCAGGTTGTGCCAGAGCATATAGACGAGGTATTGGTCAGTGCTTGGGTCCTTCGTGCCCACGGCGAGCCATTGCCGGTCTTGGTCCGCGAGCGCGTTGCCACGTGAGGATGTCCACGTCTTGCCTCCGTCGTCCGTGTATTGGATATCAAGTTGGGTGCTGCCGGCGCTCCCAGTGATGATGCTCGTGAGGACGCGGCCTGTGGGCGTGACGGCGATCTCGTTGTCACAGCAGGGGCTCGCCGCGGGTGGATCGGTCGGCGTGCGCTGCCAGGTACGCCCGCCATCCGTGGAACTATACACGACTTCGGGTCCGCTCTTGTCCTGGGTGCTCACCCAGCGCGTCCCGTCAGGCCCCACGGCGATGCGCGGCTCGAAGCCTCCCGTGTTCACTTGGGTCGTCAGGAAGGTGGCATGCGTTTGGGCACCAGGCCCTGCTGGCGTGGAGGGCTCAGGCCCACCCGGCCCCAGGCAGCCGCTCACGAAGAGAATGGTGGCGACGGTGGAGACGGCAATGATGCGCACGGCGTTGACGACGCGCATCGTCTTATGAGGTTTCTTGAAGAGGCGTGACGACGCCCGTTGCTTGGAGATGAGCCCATCTGGCTGCGGCTTGGCGCCGTGGCCGTCTGGCCGCTTGCGAGACATTTATGCTGACCCCGTCCCGAATAGCACATGGACATGGTTCAACTCAAGCCTGGGCGTGCGGCCATCGCTGGCGTCCTTGTCGGTGTTGGTGCGGCCCTAGGTGCCCTGGGGCTCTTGCGGCCCGGGGCCGTCACCTTTGGTCGTGGCGCGATTGGCGCCGCCCTGCTTCCGACGGTCGGCATCACGAGCCTGCTCCTTGGCTTCCTGCTGTTCGCCCACGCGTTCCGCGGCGGCAATGATCCCGCTCCAAGCGTGCCTGCGCACGTCGCCTTCGCGCGGAAAGCGAACCCCACGATCGACCTCCAACCACCAGAGCGGCCCGTCACGGTGACTCGCAAGAACACGAACGCCCCCCCGCTTGGCAGGTCCTCCGCGCGGCCAGCTGGCGACGACGCCGAAGAGCAGATCCGTGAGCTGACGCGCAAGATCAATCGTGCGGGCGTCATGCTCGCGACGGGGAGACTGTCAGGCGAGGGCTATACGCAGTACGTCGAGGGCCTCAAGCACCAGCGTGGGGTCCTCGAAGCTGCCCGGGTGTATCGTGACTTGTCTCACACGAGACCGTGAGACTCTTCTTCGCGCACTAGCGTCGCGATCTCGCGCGCCGCGACATCCACCTCGCGGGCGTCCTGGGACGACGAGGACTCCCTATCGAAGACGACGACGAGACTTCCCACATCAGGGAGTTTACGAAAAACGAGCGTCCCCTGACGGAAGTGGACCGTGCCCCCTTCCTGCTGCTCGAGGTGGAGGTTACTGCCCACCATGTCCAGATTGCGGACCACGCTGCCACACACCATGGCCGCCATGGGGTCCACGTCCTTGTCGCCCCCGCTCCGCGAGACCGCAAGTGGGAGCCCATCCGTGCTCGTGATGAACGTGCCGCGCGCATCCGGCAGCGCGGTGCGCAGCGTGCCCAGCACTTCCTCCATGTGAAGGCGGAGGCTGGGGCGAGACCGGATGCGTTCCTCGATCTGGCGCGAGCGCTCTCTGACCTCGCCTTGCTCGAAGAGACGCGACAGCATCTCGGGCAAGTCCTCGCGGAAGTGCGGCGCGTCCTTGTTGACGTAGCCCACCGCACCGACTTGCAGACCGCGCGCGGCGACGTACTCAGAACCAAAGCCAGAGACGAGCACCACTGGCAAGTCGGGCCGCTTCTCCGTGATGCGCAGCAGGACCTCGAGCCCGGTCATGTCGGGCAGTGCGTAATCGAGGAGCACGAGATCGTAGTTCCCCTCGGCCGCCTTCTGCGTGCCCTCCATGCCCGTCTGGACCCAAGTTATCTCCACGTTGGGGTGCTCGCGGAACGCGCGACGCACGAGGAACGCGTCGGTCTCACTGTCCTCCACGTGGAGAATACGACGAAAGGCAAGCGGCAAGGGGATCAGTGGCTTATCTCACGTGTCGATGCATGAGGGCTTTTGGTACAGGACACGAAAGACCTTTCAAATGAACGCCGGGTCGTTGTCGTCCCGAGGCTTTGCAGGCGGCGCTTTGCGCGAACGCAAGCGCGCCACGTCCTTGGGCGATAGGCCCACGTACGTGACGCCAGCGCCAGTGAGCGTCACGTACGTCGTCCCATCGAGGTCCTCCTGCAGGACGAGGCCTGCAGAAGCGAGTTTAGCCAACTCTCGGCGAATGCTGTCTTCACGCATGCCAAGCGCCAGCGCTACGCCGCCAAGCGTGATGGGGTAACGCTCACCAAGCAAGAGGAGGATGCGCGCCCCCACGGAATCGCCCTTCACCGTCCGGCCCACCTCCCGCAACAACGCGCAACGACGCATCAGGCTTTTCAGTCATGGCAGGCGTGCATCCCTCATGGGGCAGCTCGCCGAGCGCATCGCCGAACTGATGCGCGGTTACGGCCTGGACCCCGCTGCGCGCCAAGGCGAGCTGCAAGCGTTCGCGAGCATCGAGCGAAGCGACCCGAAGGCCGCGCAGGAACGATTCCACGAGTGGAAACGCGCGCTCGCGGCCCAGCGCCGCTCTGCCCTGCTCACACAGCTGCGCGCTTTCGACCTCGTTGGTGGCCTGCCCACGCACGACACGCGGGGGTGGCCGCTCAAGGAGATCGAGTCCGACATCCGCGAGCTCACCCGCTCGCTTGGCCATGCTCGCGACATCGCGGCGGCCATCATGGAGGAGCGGGAAGCGCGCGGGCGACTCCGCGAGCGGGCGCTTGCCACGGAGGCACCACTCGCGGCGGTCACGCTGGACGCTCTGCGCGCGCTCGCCGAGGAAGCGGAGCGCCGGCGCCGCGCAGCGCTACGAGAAGCGAGCGTCGAGGTCCGAGTCGCGGCCGCCCGGCGCCGCGCGGCCAAGCTCGCGCTCCCAGTCGATGTCCCCCCGACGGCTCACTTGTCAGCAGACCAAGCCAACGCAACGCTTGCTACCGTAGAGCGAAAGCTCTCCGACATCGAATCGCTCGTGGAAGCGCACGACGCCGTCGTGGCACCACTGCGCGACAGGGCCGTCCGCGCATGGCGAGCATCCAGCGAGAAAGCGCTCCTGCATGAAGCGCAAGCGCTCCTCGACGCACGCGACGTAGCGGGTTTGCGCGCACTGGCGCCGCGCGCCACGACACTACGCGAGGAGGCTGCGCGGGAGGCGAGCAAAGCCGCGCGTGCGCGAAAGAGCGGCAAGGCGCCGCCAGAGCGCGAGCGCGGCGTGGGTGACACGATGGATGGCTATGGTTAGGACCCGCGCG
>JBAZZN010000125.1:0-7648 GCA_041658815.1 Thermoplasmatota archaeon | reverse complement strand
CGTTCCAGGAAGCGAAGCACTTGTCGGCCCCGAATCGGCTGCTGCGGCCGCCCGCAAGGATGACGCCGGTGACCGTTGGCGTGTCAGCTCTCATCGCGGCTCGCGCTCCAGGTCCGTGCGCTTCGCCACGCCCTTCAGGCGGACGAGCATCGCATCGACCGCCGCAAGAGCATCTCGGCGGTGTTCCGCAGCGACGCCCACGATCGCGATGGGACGCCCGACGGGCACTTCGCCTTCTGCGTGCCACAGCAGGGTGCGCATGTGCTCACCCACGAGTGCTTGGGTCGCACCGCCGCGAGCAATGCTTCGGCTCCGGCGTTCGTCTCCACGAGGACGGTGCACCCGCGCGCGCACGTCGCCACCAGGGCCATGGCCGATCCGGGTGCGAGTGACAGCCAGGCAAGTGCCTCCGCTGGGTCCAAGCGCGGGAGGGTGTGGACGCTCGTGCGCATCCTGGCGTCGGTCGCACTGATATCAGGCACCTTCTGCCACCCCCAGCGGGATGGCGCGGCGGTCAGGCTGCGCGAGCAAGTGCACGGGCAGTTTCGTTGGTCCCACGCAGTATGGTTCGCGGCGGCTCGCGGCCTCGCGGAAGATGTTGGTGAGGCCCTCGTCTCCCGCACCACCCCGGAGCGGCCCGATGACGTCAACGTGGTTGTCGGCGCGCATGAGGCACGGTTTGAGGTAGCCATCGTGCGTCAGGCGGAGGCGCCTGCATGCTGCACAGAAGGCCGGGTTCTCCTGGGGGCGAGTGACCTCGACGGTCGTGCCGTCGAGCACGTACCTCGCGCGGTCGTGCATGCGGCTCTTCTCGACGCGCGAGGCGGCGCTTCGCAGCCGAGCCTGGATGATATCAAGCGGGACCCTCTGATCGAGGATGTGGTCGGGCGAGCCGGGCGGGGCGTGGACCTCGATGAGTTGCAGTTGGACCCGCTCACGGGCGGACCACCTGATCAGTTCCTCGATCTCGTGCACGTTCCTGTGGGTGACGACGACGTTCACTTTCACGGGCTCGAATCCCACGCGGACGGCGGCGGCTATTCCCCGAAGGGCGGGCTCGATGGAGTCGCCCGTGAGGCACTTGTAGGTCGTGGCGTCGCGCGTGTGCAAGCTCACGTTCAAGCGCTTGAGCCCCGCGTCCTTGAGCGGCTGCGCGAGCGCGTCGAGGCGGCGCCCGTTCGTCACGAGGGACACGTCCTCGAACCACGGCGAGGTCGCGCGAACGATCTCCACGATGTCGCTTCGCAGGAGCGGTTCGCCCCCCGTGAACTTGAGGTAGCGCACCCCCACGCGCGCGGCCGTCTCGCAGATCCTGATGACTTCCTGCGTGGTCATGGATCTGCCGTGAGCGACCGTGCCCTCTTGGTGGCAGAACGTGCAACGGAGGTCACACACGGGCGTGAGACTCACTCGGAGGTTATCGACGGAGGGTCGCCCGTGCAAGTCGAGGAGGCGAGAGATGGTCATGCTTTGAGGTCCCCATTGGCGAACCTGCCGCTCTTGTTAGACAGGACGTTCTTGCATTCGACGCGCCAGGTGTGCGGGCCGATAGTTACGGTGAAGTCGGGCTCACCTTCTTCGTTCACGAAGCGGAAGCCGTCGATACGCCTGTCCGCTTTGAGGCCCTTCAAGAACTTCTCCAAGTGCCTCTCAGCGACTGCACCGCGAACCGCCTGATACACACGATCGCTCCGCCTGATGATGTCGAGGATCTCGCGAGCGGAGAGCGCCATCTCCAGCTCGACTGCGTGCTTCTTCGGCAACATCCATTGGAAGCAGCGGTGTCAAACTTAAGTGGAAGCAGTATCGTGGGTGTCTCCGGTGTGTATCGTTGCCTGCGAAGCCTGAGAAGCACAGAGTCCAGGTCATCTTCACTCCCGGGCAGTGGAAGATCATCGAGTCATTCAAGGGCGAGCTGGGAGACGGGGATTCTGAGGTCGTCCGCAACATCGTGCTCGCTTGGCTCTCGGAGAAGTCCGTCATCTCGAGCACGGTCAAGAGCAGGATGGGATTGAAGTGAGGACGCTCCACCTCCCGATCGTGCGGGAATGTCGATGCCCACGAATACGACCGGTTGGGTCGCGGAGGGCCTGGGCAGAAGATGGATCGGCTTCGAACTGGACTCCGACTATGCCGCGAATTCGCGCCTTCGGTTTCCGGAGGGCGCAACGCGGAACGGATAGCCCCCCTCATGGCTTGGGGCAGTAGTTCTCCGTGTGGATGCAGAACATCTCGTAGTCCTTGAGGTCGAGCGCCTTGTTCGTGGCGATGATCGTGATGTGGTACTTCGCGCTCCACGCAGCGCATCCCGAGTAGCACGAGAGGACGGGGGAGACAAGCGAGCCGCCGAGTGCGAACTCCCACTTGCTGCCGTCACCGTAGGGTGAGTCCATGCCGTTGTCGTCCACGGGGAGGACCCACGCGTGCTCCTTTTGTGTGAAGGGGTGCTTGGCGCTGTCGAACGTGTTGGTGCCGTTCTGTTGGCCCGTCGAGTTGCTGTGGAAGAGGAACCAGCTCGTGGGCTCGAGTGGCGGGGCTGGCGCTTGCACATCCGTGATGTTGAGCCACACGTACAGGGTGCGCGTGCCGTAACTGATGAGCTTCTGCGCGCTGATGGGGCCGGCCTTCTCGTTGCCTGGGAGTTGGCACCCTTGCGTGTCGCACGCGACGGCGTCGGCGTCGAGGACCTTGCGCGAGGGCGAGTCCGCGTAGAAGTCGGGGTGGCCAGGCCACCGGGGGATATCACCGATGCCGCGCACGATCTCGGCTTTCGCCGAGAATTCGAGCGTGCTATCATAACTGTTGGGCGAGGCGACCTGGAACTCCCATGAGCTGGACGTGGCGTGCGGCATGTCCGTTTGCGTGGGGTGCGTGACCTTGATGACGATGGGCTTGCCCCACGTCACTTCGCCTGCGTCGATCCACGCGACGGTGGCGGCGTGCTTGTAGCGTAGCTTCAGCCCGGGCGGGCCGCCCGTGGGGTCAGGCGCGCCGGGCAGCTTGGGTGCGTCCTCAGACTGGTTGTTCAGGTTGTCGTGGCAGATGAACTGGCCGCCAAGCGTGAAGGCTGGCTCGCACGCGTGGCGCTGCGGGTTGGAGAGGGTGAACTCGATGTGGTCCGTGCCTTCCCAGACGAACGTGCCTTGGGGCGGTCGGAAGTCGATGCTCGCGCTTGAGCCAGGAGTCGGGTCCATGGCGGCGTCGGTCGTGAAGAGCGTCACGCGCTCGCGGCCGGCCCAGTAGTCGTGCGGGTGATCCACGCCGCCAGCGCCCACTTCTGTCTTGTTCGTCTCTTCGAACGCGACGATACTGCTGCACGAGTCGAAGCACGTCGCGTTGCTCCCCAGCTGATTCGTGGTGGCCTTCACGGGGACCGTGTCGTTCCCGCCGTTGATGCACCCGGCAAGCACGGTCGAGATGACGATAAGCGCGGCTGCGAAGCCCCGAGCGGCCATGGTCCCTTCCGACTTGTTGGGGCTACTAAAGCCTTCCCGTGATGCCATGCGTCAACGTCGGCGCCAGGCGGGGACCGCTGTGCGGCAGGGACGTTGGCGGGATAGGGAGAGGCGGAGCGTCGTCCACGAGCTGCCGGAAGAGGCGGAGGATCTCCGCCGTGGGAAGCTTGGTGAATGTCACGCGCATCTCACGGCCACCGCGGATGCCGCGCGTGAACTGCTGGGCCTGCTCGCGGATGTGAAGCGGATCGATGCCGATCGCTTCCGCCATCGCGACGTACTCCGAGAAGTCGGCGAGTCGCCCCACGGGCGTCTGCTCTGCGAGCTTCTCGCCCGTCGCGAGGTAGTGCGCGATCTCACGGAAGAGGTGCGCGTTCCCAAGCGTCGCGCGCCCCATCGCGATGCCGTCAACGCCGCTCTCCAGCGCGCGCTTCGCGCTCGGGCCGTCCGTGATATCGCCGTTCCCGATGACGGGGATGGAGATCGCCTGCTTGATGCGCGCGATCGCGTCCCAATCCGCGTGCCCCGAGTAGCCTTGCGCCGCGATGCGGCCGTGCACGATGAGTCCTGCCGCGCCGCGCTCTTCGAGCCTCTTGGCGAACGCGACGTAGCCCGCGAGCTTGCGGTTCCCCAGGCGCATCTTCACGAGGATGGGCCGGTCAGTGCCCGCGCGCACGGCCTCGATCATGCGCAGCGCGTTCTCGGGATCGTCCAGCATGGCCGCGCCGCACCCTTGCCGCTTGATCTGGTGCGCGGGGCAACCCATGTTGAAGCCGACGATGGCGCAGCGCTTGTCGAGGTCCGCCACGGCCTTCGTGACGAGGCCCGCGTCCGTGCCGAAGAGCTGGATGCTCATGGGCGTCTCCTCATCGAGCGTTCGCATCTTCACCATCGTGTAGGGCACCTCGCGCGTCACGCCCACCGCGCTCACCATCTCGCTGCAAACGAGGCCAGCGCCGTGGCGCCGGCACAACACGCGGAAGGGCAGGTCCGAGAAGCCGGCCATGGGGGAAAGCACGAGGTTGTTCTGGAGGCGGACCTGGCCGATGCGCAGGGGGCGCAGCAGGTCCGTCATGCTTGGGCCACGGCGGACTTTGGATAAAGCACTTAAGGGGCTCGCCGGAGACCTGCGGGCATGGAGGAGTCCACTTTCTGGACGTGGGGAACCATCGGAGGCATGACGATGCTGGGCGCTTCTGCCGGCGTGACCGTGCTCCTCGCTGGCGCCGTGACGCCCGCTGAGCTGGGTGCGCTCTTCTTCGTGAGCACGTTCGTCACGTGCGGCCTCTCCATGCAGCTGTACCGTCGAGGCCTTGGCCACTCGACGTTCGTCGGGGCCGCATCGGGCGCGCTCGCCGTGCTCGCCTTCTTCGTCCCGCCCACGCTCGAAGCGCTTGGCCACGGCCACTCGATCGACCGCCAAGCTGCCCTCATGTTGCTCCTCGTGGCTCCACTGACGGCGGGTGCGCTATCGGGCGCAGGCACCCTCCTTCTTGCGAACGGCGTGAAACGATATCGTGCCCAGAATGGGATGACGCACGCTCCCCGAATCGTCGGAAGACCGTGACCGGCAGGACGCCGCGGTGCATGCCATCGAGTGAACGAATCAACCACGGAAGAACACGGAGGAACACGGAGGTTCCGTCTAGCTCTTGGGGAGAAACTTCAAGCCTCATTGGGAACGCCGCTCGTCCGTGACGTCGCGGCCTATGCGCCTGACGGACCTTCCAGCCGAAGTCAACCAAACGTCTGGCGCCATCCTCGACTCAGCCATCGAAGTGCACAATGAACTCGGGACCGGACTACTGGAGATCGTGTACAAGCGTGCGCTTTCCCACGAGCTGATACTACGCGGACATGCCGTGGCCCTTGACAGGCATTTGCCGGTCCACTACAAGGGCGTCGCCATCCATGATGGCTACTACCCTGACATCATCGTGGATGGCCGGGTCATCGTAGAAACAAAGGCAGTCCGTGGCTTCGAGCCCGCTCACGAGGCTCAGCTACTCAACTACATGCGCCTATCGGGGATCCGCGTGGGCTGGCTCATCAACTTCCACGCGTCGCGCATTCGTGAGGGCTACATGCGTCGTGTGTTGTAGCTCCGTGTTTCTCCGTGTTGCTCCGTGGTGAAACTCGTGGATGGGGCCCCCTTCCCTTCCGGCCCGCCTAGTGAAAGGCCATTCGGACGATCCAAGTCCGCACTCAGCTCAACCCGGCGCTTGCGCGTCCCTCAGGAGCCGCCGCACAACGTCCATCGGCAGCCCTACCACGTTGTCCATCGCGCCATCCACGCGCGCCACGAAGCCCGCGGCGCCGCCTTGGATCGCGTAGGCCCCCGCCTTGTCCATGGGCTCACCAGTCGCGACGTACGCGTCGATCTCTGCGTCGCTTAGCGAGCGGAAGGTCACTTGTGTTCGGCCAAACCCTGTCCACAAGCTCTGCGCGCGCCGGACCGCCACGCCAGTGATGACCCAGTGGTCGCGCCCAGAGAGCGTGCGCAGGAAGCGCCGCGCTTCCGCCACGTCGTGGGGCTTGCCGAGCACCTCGCCGTCAAGGTCGATGAGCGTGTCCGCCGCGAGCACGAGCGCGCCGCCGTCCTCCGCCGCGCGTGCCTTGCGAACGGCGAGCTCCACCGCGACTTCCGTGGGCGCCACGCCGCGTGGGGGCGTCTCGTCCGTGCTCGTCGGCCGCGCTTCGAACAGGATGCCGGCTTCTTCCAGCAAGCGCTTGCGGCGAGGCGAGGCGCTCGCGAGGATGAGCCTCACCCAAGCATCACCTGGAGCAGGTTGGACATGCCGGGGCCGTAGCCGAGGACGAAGACGGCGAAGAGGAGGAACGCGCGCATGCGGCGCTCGGTCTCCTCCATCTTGATCAGAGACAGTAGGACGAGCGGGAGCGTGAGCTTCACGACGAAGAACGGCCAGCCGTTCGACAAACCCACGAGCGCGAGGCTCACGGGATTCTTCTCGGCGAAGCTGTGGAACCCGAAGCCGAAGGGGTCTCGCAGTACCATCCACGTCGTCGCGCCGTCGAGCGCGTGCGCTCCCACGACGAGCCCCACCGTCGCCAGGTCCTCCTGAGGCCGCAGCCATTTGACGAACGCGAACGATAGCACGAGCGCGGGGATCGCGGCGAGGACGAAGAGGAGCACGACGCGGCCCAGCCCGCTCGCGCTTGCGTGCGGGACCGCGACGACGAGCAGCGCAGCGAGGACGACGAGGCCGACGACGAGCGGCATGAGGTGCGGCCATCGGAACGCGCGCCCCGCGAGGAGCGCGAGCACGACGAGCGTCGCTGCCGTAAGGTAGATGGGCGGCTCGGTCGCAAGGTAAGCGAACGGGAGCGGGATGGCGCCCACGGAGAGCAATGCGTGCGCGAGTGGCGCCGCGACGAGCCACGGCGCCAGCGCGGCGAAGAAGCGCTTGTTCGGCTCGTACCCGAGCCTTCCGAACACGAGGTCGTACGCGACCCACGAAAGCACGATGCCCGCCAACGCCCAGAAGCCCAGCGATGCGATGGAGTAGCCTGCGGGGCCGCCAAACGACGGGTCTGCTTGCGCGCGAAGCGGCGCCAGCACTTGCTCCGCCAGCCATATGCGCGACGTGGGCACCAGGAGCGCCGCGGCGAGCGCCGCGGCAACGCCCCCGAGCGCAACGTAAGGGCGCCTATCGCGGGGCATGGGCGACGAGCGAAGAGCGGCGTCCCGCTTCAGCGTATGCAAACGGGTTCAAGTGGAAAGCGTGCCTCCGCCTGAGTGTGTCTCGCCGGGCGCCGCCCTTGGAACGCATGATGGACGCGTTCAGCGAGCCAGAGCCCCAGCGCGACGGCCGCCCCGCCGGCATTTCTGCGGTCTTGTTGCCCCTTTACGAGACGGCCGACGGGCCCGCGTTGCTCTACACGAAGCGCTCGACCGCACTGCGCAGCCACCCGGGCGAGATCAGCTTCCCTGGCGGGCGCGTGGACCCCGACGACGCTGACCCGCGCGCGGCGGCCGTGCGTGAAGCGCGCGAGGAGGTCGGACTCGACCCGGCGCTCATGACGCGCGTGTCGCACCTCGTTGACTACTTGACGTTTCGCAACACGGTCGTTTGCGCGTACGTCGCGCGTGTGGATGGCGCGCCGCCGACTGGGCCCGCATCCCTTGAGGAGGTCGAGGAATTGCTCCTGGTCCCACTGGAGACGTTGCTCGA
>JBAZZN010000124.1:0-7706 GCA_041658815.1 Thermoplasmatota archaeon | reverse complement strand
TCTCGCAGCTCGTTGGCCTTCACGCGCACGCGGCTCATGACGTCGCCACGCGTTTCGAGCTGCACGTTCACCTTGCGGCGCACGTAAGCGAGGTGGGGCGTGTCGCGTCGAGCGTCCACGTCGAGGCCGCTGGCGCGCGCGGCGGGCCCCACGACGCTTAGGAGCTTAGCGTTCTCGAGCGTGAGGGTGCCTGCTTGGTCGAGGCGGTCCACCACGCTCGCGCTGGTGAGGCTCACCTTGAGGGCCTTGTCGAAGTCGTGCGTCACCTTGGCGAGCGTCTTGCGGATGTCCTGCTGTTCGTCCGTCGTTGGCTCGTGGCGCACGCCGCCCACGGCATTCGCACCAAAGAGGAGGCGGCTGCCCGTGAGGCGCGAGTTGAGGCGGAACATCTCTTCGCGCAGGATCGCGAGTTGGCTCGCGCCGAAGTTGTAAGCGACGTCGAGGAGGACGCCGCCGATGTCGCCGAGGTGGTGCGTGATGCGTTCGAGCTCCAAGTAGAGCACGCGCGCGTCTTCTGCGCTTGGGCTCAGGCGCGCGTCGCTCAGGCTCTCGATGGCCATGCAGTAGGCCGCAGCGTGGGCCGCGCTGTTGTCGCCGCTCGTGCGCTCCGCGAGGAAGAGGCCCATCTGTGCTGTGCGACCCTGGTAGAGCTTCTCGATGCCCTTGTGCTGATAGCCCAAGCGGATCTCGAGGTTGAGGACGGGCTCGCCCGCGATGCTGAAGCGGAAGTGGCCCGGCTCGATGATGCCGGCGTGGATGGGGCCAACGGGCACTTCGCACACACCGTCGCCTTCGACTTGGAGGAAGCCGTAGTCCGGGTCCTCCTCAAGCCGCTTCGTGGTGGGCGTGGGCCGCCACTCGGGCTGGAGGGGATGCGCGCCCAAGGGCCAGCCCCGGTGCTGGAGGACGGGGCGGGGGTCGGGGTGGCCTTCGAGGGGGACGCCGAGGAGTTCGCTCATCTCGCGTTCGAGCCAGTTGGCGGCGGGCAGGATGGACGTGACCGCTGGAAGCTTCTGCGTTGCGCCAAGTGGCGTGCGCGTGACGAGGAGGAAGCCGGAGGTCTTGTGCGCGTACACGTAGCGCACATCGAAGCCGCCTCGTGGCTCTGGCGTGGCGAAGCATGTGACGAAGCGGACGTGGGCGCGTTCGATGATCGCGTGCGTGGCTTCGTGGAGGTCTTGCGCGTTCACCTCTATCTCCAGGGGAGCGCGCTTTCCCTTGTGCTCGGCGGGGTTCTGCGCGACGTCATCGAGAAGCTTGCGGAGCATGGTCGCGGTCACGTCACTTCACCACCGCGATGACGGCACCGGCCTGGTGCAGGAGATCTACGAAGAAGGCGGGCAAGTACACGCCCATGACGACGACGAAGGCAAGGAGGAACACCATGGCTGCCGTGTTCCAGGGGCTCACTTCACGTCGCGGCATCCCCTCGGGGGGTTTGCCGAAGGCCATGCGGCTCATGCTCATGAGGAAGCCCGCGAAGATGAGGAGCAGGAAGAGCAGATAGAGCGTGACGGCGACGTAGTGTCCGCTCGCGAATCCTGCGTTGAGGATGGTGAACTCGCTCACGAACACGCTGAAGGGGGGGCTTCCCGTGATGGCGAGGAACCCTGCAAGGAGGATGATGCCAGTCGCGGGGAGCGCGAGGAGCGCGCCGCGGATGGCGTCGATGCGCCGCGTGCCGTACTTGGCGTTGAGGTTGCCCGCGACGAAGAACATGAGGCTCTTGGCGATGGCGTGGTTGAAGATGTGGAGGAGGCCACCAAACAACGCGAGTGGCGTGCCGATGCCGATGGCCAGCGCGATGATGCCGACGTGCTCCACGCTGCTGTATGCGAGGAGGCGCTTGTAGTCCTTCGCGATGAGGACGAAGGGCACGGCGATGCCAAGCGAGACGAGGCCGAAGAGGATGAGGAGCGTGTTGCTGAACGATCCTAGCGTGGGGCTGACGATGGCGTGGAAGCGGAGGATGCCGTAGAGCGCGCAGTTGAGGAGCACGGCGGAGAGCATGGCGCTCACGGGCGTTGGCGCTTGCGAGTGCGCGTCTGGCAGCCACGTGTGCATGGGCGCGAGGCCCGCCTTCGTGCCGTACCCGATGAGGACGAAGACGAACGCGATCTTGAGGACGAGCGGGTCGAGCTGCCCTGCGATCTGGATGAGGGTCGTCCACTCGAGCGCACCACTCGCAGGGCCCAGCACGTGGACGGCGCTGAAATAGACGAGGATCGTGCCAAAGAGGGCGAGGGTGATGCCGACGCTTCCGATGATGAGGTACTTCCACGCGGCTTCGAGACTCGTCTCTTGCCGGTAGAATCCCACGAGGAAGGCGCTCGCGAGCGTCGTCCCCTCGATGCTGATCCACATGATGCCCAGGTTGTTGCTCACGGCCACGAGGAGCATCGTGAAGACGAACGCGTGGAAGAGGACGTAGTAGAGGCGCAGGCGAGCGGCGGGAAAGTGGTCCTCATGGACCTCGTGACGCATGTAGCCGATGCTGTACATGGCGCACGCGAAACCGATGAGGCTCACGACGAGGATGAGGAGCGCGCTTAGCGCGTCGGCGTAGAGGAACGAGCCGGCCGCGCTTTGTGGGCCTGTGGTGACGACGGCGTACGTGACGATCGCGCCCAGGACGAGCGTGACGCTGGCGCCGACGAGGTTCGCCATCTCTTGGAAGCGTTGACTCTTCGTGAGTCCCGCAGCGATGGCCGTGAGTGCGGGGGCGGCGAGGAGATAGTAGAGGATGTCGGTCATTCTGCGAGACGCTCCATTTGCCGCGTGTCGATCGTGTCGAACGTCTGGTTGATGTTGAATAGGAGGATGCCCAGCACGATGGCCGCGACGAGCACGTCGAACGCGACGCCAAGCTCCACGATGAGTGGCATGCCGTACGTGAGTGATAGCGCGGCGAGGAACATGCCGTTCTCCATGACGAGGAGGCCGATGGTCTGCGTGACGGCCTTGCGGCGCGTGGCCATGATGAAGACGCCGATGAGGACGACGCTCAGGCTCACGCCAAGGCTCGCGCGGCCCAGGCTCGTCTCAGCTTGGGGCAGCCGCGAGGTGGCCGCGTAGGCAAGGAGCACGAGGAGGCCACATGCGAGGAGACTCGTGGGGATGCCCAGCGGGCTCTCGCGCTCGCGGCGGATCTTGAGGCGGTCGATGATGTAGTTGAGGAGCTTTGGAATGGCGAATCCCTTGAGGACGAGCGTCACGACAGCAATGATCCAGATCTGGTGCTCGCCCGTGAAAAGCCCCACGAGGAAGGCGAGGATGCTTAGGAGGATGCTCTGGTACGCGTACGTCCTGATGGTGGGCGTGAGGCTCTTGTGGCTCACCATGATGAACGTCATGATGAGGACGAGCGCAGTGAGTCCCGTGAGGATGTCGGTCTGTAGCGGCGTCGTCATTCAGGTGCCTCCGTAGGCGAGGACGGACCCCAGCGCCGCGAGGAACGCGAGGAGGAAGGCGATCGTCGTGAGCTCGGGCACTCGGAAGACGCGCCACTTGGCCATCCACGATTCACTCGTGGCGATGAGGACCATGAGGAGCGCCATCTTGGCAAGGGTCACGAACGACCACGCGAGGCCACCAAGGAGCGTGGTGGGGTCGGCGGGGTTCCATGGGACGAACACCGTGGCCACGATGGCAAGGAGGACCGCGTGCTTGACGCCGTTGGCGAGTTCGATGAACGCGAGGTTGGGCCCCGTGTGTTCGAGCACCATGGCCTCGTGGACCATCGTGAGCTCGAGGTGCGTGGCGGGGTTATCGACCGGCACGCGGTTGAGCTCGGCGACGATTAGGACGAGGAGCGCCGCGAGCGCGAGCGCGAGCGTGGGGGGCACGGCGAGGATGCCCGCGTGGAGCGGCGCGCTCATCGCGTCGAGGCTCGTGGTCCCGCTCACTGCGACCAACGTGAGGAAACTCACGAGGAGGCCGGGCTCGATGAGGGCCGCGAAGGTGACCTCGCGGCTGCTCCCAAGGCCCCCGAATGGACTTGCGGGATCCAATCCACCAAGCGCCATGAAGAAGCGCGCCGTCGCGAGGAGATAGACGAGCAGGAAGAGGTCGCCCACGAAGCCAAGAGGCGCAGTGGGCCGCGCGATGGGCACCAGCGTGCTCGCAGTGAGATAACACGCCAGGATGATCGTGGGCGCAGCAACGAAGATCCACGTGGCGTGCTCGCTGAGGAGGATGTCCTTGCGGAGGAGCTTCACGAGGTCGTAGTAGCCTTGGAGGAGGCGGGGCCCTTGGCGACTCTGCCAGAAGGCCTTCGTCTTCTTGGCGAGAGTGAGGAGGAGGGGTGCGGCGAGGAGGACGAGCCCAAGCTGCAAGGTGAGCTCGATGATCATGGCGTCACGCTCACGTAGGCAAGGAGGGCCACGAGGACGAAGAGGATGTATGCGATATAGACTCGGATGCTTCCCTTCTGGATGATACGGAGGCGTCCAGCGAAAAGGAACGTCAAGTGCGCGATGGGTTCGTACACGAAGCGTTCGACGAGCGGCGTGACTTTGCTGTCAAAACTGACCATCGGCCGGAGCACGTCGGCCGTGGGCGCGCGTTGGACGAGCCTCACGGGAACGAGCATGGTGCTGAACATCATGCGCAGGGGCTTGGCCATCGCGAGGCTAGTGTAGTTCGCACGCGCCCTCGTGGCGCGCCAACCGCATGCCCACACGGGGCCACGAGGCTGAGCGGCCATCGAGCGCGTGACCTTGCCACGCGCGAGAATGATCGGGATGATGCACAAGATGGCGATGGTCGCGAGGACCGCGAGGGGCGCGAGGCTCGTGCTCGTGGGGAGGATCCGTAGGTCAGTGCTCGTCGTCGTGGCAGCATCGGGGAGCGCGGGGATCTCGGTGGCGAGCGCGAGTTGAGTGGCGGCCAGAAGGCTTGGGGCAGCCAGCGCGAGGCCGGCGCACGCGAGCGCGAGGAGCGCGAGGGGTATGAGGGCGCTCGTGGGGGCTTCGCGCGCTTGGGCGGCCTTCTCGCTGCGGGGGAGGGCGTGGAACGTGATGCCTTGTGCCTTCACGAATGTGGCGACAGCGAGGCCGCCGCTCAGGGCCATGATGCTGATGGTGGCGAGCGTGACGGTGAGGAGGACCGCTCCAGACTGGTGGAGCGTCCCGACGAGCGATTGATAGAGGAGCCACTCGCTGACGAACCCATTGAGGGGTGGGAGCGCGCTGATGGCGATGGCGCCCACGAGGAAGAAGGCGCTCGTCCAGCGCATGCGCTTGGCCAATCCGCCCAACTGGTCCATGTCGAGCGTGCCCGCCTCGTTCTCGACGTGGCCGCTCGCGAGGAAGAGCAGCGTCTTGAAGGTCGCGTGGTTGAGCGTGTGCAAGATCGCGGCGGCGAAGGCGAGGATGGCGAGTGTCGTCGCGCCGCTCGTGAGGAGGAGCATGCCCAATCCGATGGCGGTGAAGATGATGCCAAGGTTCTCGATGCTGCTGTACGCGAGGAGGCGCTTGAGGTCGCTCTCCTGGAGCGCGTAGAGGATGCCGATGAGCATGCTAAGCGCCCCAAGCGTGAGGACGAGGTATCCCCACCAGGCTGGTCCAGGCGCGAGGAACTGGACGGCGTACCGGAGCATGAGGAAGACCGCCATCTTGCTCATGATGCCGCTCATGGCGGCGCTTGCGGGGGCTGGGGCCTCGCGGTACGCGTTCGGGAGCCAGCCGTGGAGGGGGATGAGGCCGGCTTTGGCGGCGAGACCCAGGAACGCGGTGACGAATGCGATGGTCACAAGCGGCGTGGCGGCGAGGTGCTGGTAGCTATCAAAGTCGAAGCTGCCGGTCTGCGCGTACAGCGCGGCGAAGCTCGCGAAGAGGAGCGCGCCCGTGATGTGCGCGAGGACGAAGTACGTGCTGCCCGCACGCTGTGCGGACTCATTATGGTGGCGCGCGGTGACGAGGAAGTAGCCAGCGAGGCTCATCGTCTCCCACGCGGCGAGGAGCGTGGTGGCGTGGTGCGCGGTGGCGACGAGGAGGATGCTGAGGAAGAGGAGGCTGAGCATGCTTCCCGTGCCGCGGCTGGGCGCTTCCTTCGTCCTCGCTTCGTACGCGGGGAGACTGAGCGCGACGGCGATGCTGACGATCGCGAACGCGAGGAGCGCGAAGCTCGCGAGGGGATCGAGCCGGAGGTGGAACGCGAGGACACTCGTGGTCGCACTCGTGATCCTGAAGTCGGGCGCCTGGCCCGTCTGGATCGCGAGCATGGCGCTCGCGCCGGCAAGGAGGCCGCCAGTGGCGATGCCTGTTGCGGCGACGAGGCTGCGCGTGCGTCGTGCAGTGGGGACTGGGGCCGCGAGCGTCGTGAGCAGGAGGACGCTGATGGCGAGTTGCAGGAGCGTGAGTGGTTCCAAGGCGGTTTTGCCTCTCGGGACGCTGCTGGTCCAGCCAGCACCCCACGGTAAGCGCATGTTCGTACTATTCTGCCTTTATATGGCACCTTTGGGCGAGTGCGTCATGGTCTGTGCGGCTTGACCAGGATGTAGAGGATGTGGACGAGGTCGTCGTGCGCGGTGATGGTCGCGTGGGGAACGCAGATTTCATCGCCGGCCTCCGTCCGCAACGTCACTCCATCATCGTCCTGCTTCGCTTCGACGACGTTCCCGATGTTCTCGTGATGGCCCTCGGGCCGGATCACGACGAGGGTCGGGGCAACGAACTGGCGACGAGCTGCCGCGTGGGCCATCGGGATAACAGCACCGGCTTGCGTGAAGCCCTCTACCACTGACTATTCTGGGCGTTCACCTTCATGTGTAGAGGGGGAACTGGTCGGCTTTGGCGGGGGAGCGCTCTGCCTCATCGAGGTCGGGGTGAGGCGAGGTTTCCGGGGGCGGGGCCCTCCGCACGAGCACTTGGTGGTTCGTGTCATCCCGCGCATAGAGCATGTGGCCAGGAAATGATAGCGCTCGGCCGTCGCGTGTCGTGACACGGATGTCAGTGTTGGTGGCATCGACGCGTTGGACGCGTGGCCCCATGGGGCGTGGGCCGCGGTACGTCATGAGGCACAGGTCGTAGGCTGGATTGAAGTCGAACGTGCCTCGGGAGCGTTCGAACGGCCTTGCGGTGGGCGGCATTCGGAGCTCGTGCGTCATGCGGCGCTCCTTATGGTGGTCGGAGCCCCCGCGTCCGTGGAGAGTGCGGCTTGGAGCGCTTCGAGTGCCTCGCGGATATCGTCCTCCGGGGCGTCCGTGTCCACGCTGACGCGGGTCGTGGAGTCGGCCTGCGTCTCAAGCGACCAGACGGTGCGGTGGCCGTCGTCGAGGGTGATGATGAACAGGTGTGGGGGAAGCCAGTGCGTGGCAGTGCCGGGGACCATCGTGCCGTTCCGGAGCTGGATCGTGACGCGCGCACGAGTGCGGTCCTCTGGGTTCTGTATCAAGCACGAGGCGGCCGCTGGCACGACTCCCTTGAACGCGCGTGCGTCAGTGAGGATGTGGAAGATCCGCTCGGGGGAGTAGGGAACGTCGATGTGTCGTTTCATGCGGTCTTCCTCGAGGTGCTTGGGGCCTCGCTCGTTCGGTTCGCGTTGGACGCCTTGTCCTCCGCGTGGAGGACGGCAAGGACGCGTTGCTGGTGCGTGAGAAGGAAGCCAGAGAGGAAGGTGGCGACGTTGTTGAGGCGCGTGCGGTCCTCCTCGGTCGCGCCCTCACGCAGCGCGGCCTCAAGGGCGGCCTCGTAATCCCGGTGGAT
>JBAZZN010000123.1:0-7745 GCA_041658815.1 Thermoplasmatota archaeon | reverse complement strand
CCCCCAACGTCGCCATCAACACCGTGCTTGGCACGGGCGCGAGCGGCAACGCGACGAGCGCCCAGAGCGGCTCGACGGACACGACGGGCTTCTACGTGAACATCCCCACCGCGCGCTTGGCCATCGGCAACGTCGAGAACACGACGTACGATGACGAGGACGCCTTCGTGGTGGACCTTGGCGGCCACAACAAGTACCACATGAACGCTGGCGGCTTCGTGCCCCAGCTCCTGGCGCGCGCCGAGGGTGCGAGCCCCACGGGCGACCCACTCCACCCGCTGAGCAGCCTGTACCCCGTGAGCCTCCTCCTCGATGTGGGTTCGGATGGCGCGGGCTCCGAGTACAAGACGAGCGGTGGCCTCGCGCAGGGCGCGGGCTACTTCAGCGTCGGGGTCCTCGCAGACCTTGGCGGCAACGACTCCTTCGTCGTGCTTCCCACGCCCGTCCCATCGATGGCATCCTCGTGGATGCCGCAAACGCCGACGCTTGATGGCACGATCGGTGCCATCGAGTGGGCCAACGCGAACGCCACGCAGCTCACTCTCACTGACCTCGAGGATCCCCGCTTCGTCGAGCCCCTCACGCTGCGCGTGGCCAATGACGCGCACAACGTCTATCTCGCGCTCTCGGGCCACACGTCGAGCACGCTCACGGACGGCGTGAAGGACACGCTCGTCGTGGACCTGAACGCGGGGCGCTCCCTCAAGACGTGGGACGGCGCGCACTCGCGCACGCTCCTCGACTCGTCCATCATCACCATCGACCACAACAGGTGCGGCCCCAACACGGACTCGTACGCGGACGAGAACACGGCCTCGAACGACCTGTACCAGCAGGACACGCAGAACGACACGCGCGTGGGCTGCTCGGTGAACGAGGATGGCTCCTTCACCATCGAGCTCGTGAAGCCGCTCGTGCGCGGCCTCGTCAGTGACGCGGGCGACCTTGATATCCCCTACGGTGCGAACGGTTACAACCCCAGCGAGTTGGGCTTCCACGTAGAGTTGTATGAGCACACGACTGGCACGATGTTCACGTATCCGGCGGGCACAGTATCGATGGACGGCCAGAACGGCTACCGCCCCGACTCGAACCTCTCCGACGAGATGGAGGACTGGACCGTCCTGGGGCTCGCGAGCCTAGGCAAGAACGGGACAGCGCCGATCGTGACCAAGCAGCCTGCCTTCGCGCAGGGTGCTAGCATCGCGGGCGTCGGCATCCTCGCCGCGCTGGGCCAGACCTCGGCTGACGGCGCGAAATACGCGGCGTCCGACCGCGCGCAAGGCTACGCCGTCTTCGGGGGCCTGGGCGTCCTCGTGGATGCGGGTGGCTCGGACGCCTACACGGGCGGTCAATTCGTGCAGGGCGCCTCCGACGCGCACTCGCTCGCCATCTTCCTCGAGATGGATGGGAACGAGATCTACAGCAACTCGGGCCACGCGCTGGGCTGGGCGCCAGATCTGGGCGGCGCGCTCTTCGCGGACCTCTCCGGCTACGACACGTACCGGACGGCCACGGGCGGCGCGAGCGACCACAACCCGCGTAACGCCACCGTGACCGCGGACGGGGGCTCCTCGCGCGACACGCGCGGCGCCACCACTCAAACGACGCCGGTGGGCAACGCACAGACCTGGAGCGGCGACCAGGGCGGCCACGGTCTGGACACGGCCCTCGGCACGATCCTGCCCCAATTGCCAATGGATTCGCTGTTTGGCAACACGCACACCAAACTCACTATCCAGCCATCGAACAACGGCTTGTGCAGCGGCAAGTCGTCCGATCTGCCCACGGAGACGTTTGGTCTCCGGAACCTCACCGTCGTGCACGGCGTCGTCTGCCTCGTGGCCAAGACGTCGGTCACTGACACATCGACCCAAGGCATCTTCGCGGTGGACTCGGTCGAGTTCTCGATCGACGGCCAGTACTACGCGACCGTGCTATCGCCCACGATCGGCACGAGCCTCGATGGCAAATTCGTCGTGCCCCTCGACGTGACGACGCTCCGCGACGGCGTGAGGTCGATCTTCGCGCAAAGCACCGTGCGCGTCACGATTCCCCAACGCGACGTCATCCTCTTCCACGATCATAACGTGGATGACAACTTGGACCCGATCCTGCGCGTCGTCGTCAACAACCCATCGCACGCGGCCATCTGCACGCTGCCCAAGCTCGACGTGGAGTCCCAATACGCGGCGGACCCGTGCTCGTCCCAGATGCCCGCCGTCTTCTCGCCCACCGCGCTCAACGCCACACGCACCCTTGGCGTCCTCTGGGGCGTCAGTCACGACGCGTTCGAGGACCAGCACGAGCTCTCGCAAGGCTGGGCGCTCCCTGCCGACAAGCGCAACGTGCCGTGCCCCGACGAAAAGCTGGGTTCGTGCAACGTCATTCCCCTGTGGTTCAACAAGCCCGGCAACCAATGGACCACACAGCAGCCAGGCTACAAGTCGTACGACCCCGACGTGACGAACGTGCAGTACGAGAACGACCTGCCGTACACGCAGAAGACCGACGTCCTCCAAGAGAACCTCACGGTCGTCCAGAAGGAGGGCTTCCACGTGCGGCTGTTCAACCACTCGGTGCTCCTTCTCCCTGGCACCTACACGACGCACATCATCGTCAAGCTCCTTGACGCGAAGAACAGCACCATAGCGACCATCGCGGAGGACACCTACGGTTCCACGCAGACGCCAGTCGCGACCAACACGCAGGACCCCGTCGGCGTCGGCGGTGCCCTCTCCAGTGTGTTCGAGACCGTGCGCAACACGGTGAACGGGAACCCAAGCGCCTCCGGCGCGCTCGACACGGTGGACTACTACCTCAAGTCCAACCCAGTGCCGTCACTCTACGATCTCCTTTGCACAAGCGGGAACGAGCCTGGCACCCTCAACACGTGCGGCGACATCATGGGCAACCCCGGCAGCCCAGTAGGGAACGCTTACCTATGTAGTGACGAGTCCCCATGGAACAGCTTGCCCGGCGGCACCGTTCCCGGGTGCGACCCCACGCTCAGCGAAACCGAGAACGGCACTGCCAACAACGCGAACAGTGCCCTATCTGCGACCAGCGTGCGCCGCACCGTGAACGAGACCGGGAACCCCGACCCAGCACCGATCCTGAACTGGTCTGACTTCTACATTGACCTCAAGACGCCAGAAGAAGGCTCGCCGCTCATCGCGGGCGACGGCACGGTCACGATCCCGCGCGGCTACAAGTTCCAGTTCGACATGTACATCTCGAGCGACTCCATCCTCAGCAAGACGGTGGAAAGCACTCTCGATTGGTACACGCTCTACCATGGGGCCATCACGACGAACGTGAACACGGCGTACAACGCGACGAACGACACGTACAGCACCGGAGCGGATTCCGCGGGCGCCGCGTGCGATCCGGCCCAAGGCGTGTGCGCGTTCACGAACGAAACCGTCCGTTCGACCGTTCCCTATCAGCTTTGGCAGACGGTCGGGGACAAGGAGAACCGTGCCCCAGCCAAGGTCACGCACCCCATCCCACTTGCTACGTTCCACATGGGCGACCCGAGCAACCCCAGCGTCTTCGAGATCCGCTCTCCGATCACGCCGCACACGTCCGCCAACATCGTGGTCGAGCCAGTGGACCAAGCCGGCAACTCAGGCGCACCAGTGGCGACGCTCACGAACGCCATCGTGCCAGGCGACATCGCAGGCTCACCAAACGAGAACCAGATCCTCTGCGACAACAGCGGGATGGACCTCGCGAAGACGGCGCTGTGCAGCCAATTCCTCGATGCGATGCGGTCGGACCGCGAGGAGTGCAAAGCCGACCTCGCCGTCAACGGCAGCCACTCGTACCCTGACAGCCTCGCGTGCCGCCAGCTAGACGCGGACCGCGCTGCGCTCCAGGACGCTTGCAGCGCCAGCATCTTCGCATGCCACGACAACTATGGCTTCGCAATCGATCCCATCGCGCTACGTTTCACGCAGCACAACGACAAGTTCGACGGCGGCGGCCTGAGCGACGGCTTGTACCGCGCGCACCTGCGCAGCGCGGACGACTCGAACAAGAACCTCGCCGAGGACAACCAGTCGTTCCTCCTCGACAACACGACGCCTTACACGGTCGTCACGACGGGCCGTGGCTTCGTCGGAGCGGCTTTGCTATCTGGCGGCAACAAGGTGCCCGTGTCGTGGGACACCGTCGAGAACGGCGCTGGTCTCAAGCAGGTCGCAGTGTGGGGCCACACGGGCAAGTCGCGCTTGAGCGAGCCGACCTCGTGGCACCCCATCGGCTGCACGATCGGCACGAGCCAATCAGCGAAGTCGTGCGCGTTCCCCGGCAGCATCAGCGCGGCCAAGTACGACGACCGCGTCACGACCATCACGGACTACTACTTCATCACGGTGGGCGAGGACCGCGCGGGCAACGTCGAGTTCCAAGACCAGATCCGCGAGCTCAACATCACTGACGCCGATCTCCTGTACGCGGGCTTCCTGGCCAAGCTGCAGACGGGCATCAATGCGGACGGTAGCTTCGAGCCATTGATCGTGACGCGCCTCATCGTGGACTCCGCGCGCCCGACTGGCAAGGACGTCGGCACGGATGGCACGCACATCGGGTCATACGGTGGCGTGGACACGGCCAAGTTCGTGAAGGCCGGAGCGCCGTTCACCGCGACGGTGTGCGCGACCGACACAGGCACACGCGTGGACATGGTCCGCATAGTGTTCGACTACGTTGACCCGGCCACGGGAAACGTCACGTCGTGGAACGCTACCACGACGAACATGGGCGCGGACGTCAACATGTGCCCACAAGGTGGCGAGCTCTACAGCTTCGGCGGCTGGGGCGACGTGAACGCGAACAAGACGATGTTCCCTGACGGCGCGTGGGCCGTGTCAGCTGATATCTTCGACCTTGCGGGCAACCGCGACCAGGTCAGCATCGCGAACGTCATCCTTGACGGCGGCGTGCCCCAAGCACGCATCGTTGACGTCCAATACCCCCCTGATCAAAGCGCGGCGGGACCAGAGGACTCGATCCTGCTTCGCATCGCAGCGAACGACACGTTCGGCCTCGACGCGGACGCGACCCAGATCGACGCGAGCGCGCTGAATGCGACCGGTATGATCAAGCATTGCGTGGGCGCGCAGCGCATCGAACCCTGCATCAGCCACAAGTCGCTGAAGAACGTCGCCAAAGGTCTGCTCTTCGAAGTCGCATTCAAGGTCAACGTTGCAGGCATCCGGGACGGCGACCACACGATCCCCGTCACGGTGTTCGACCTTGCCGGCAACGCGGTCACGCTCAACGTGACCGTCCTCGTGGACACGAAGCACGTCGAACTTGTCCCAGGCAGCATCGTCACCAGCGGCACTACGTACAACGCCACCACGCTCTCCTGGCGGACGACGGTCAACTCGACCTCTGCCGTGCTCTACGGCACGGACCAGAACGCCATGAAGGGCCGCACGTACAACGCGTCGCTCGTCACGGACCACGCGGTCACCGTGATGGGTCTCACGGCCAACACGCCCTACTTCATGAAGATCGTCTCCACGACGGCGGGCGGGAACAAGACGAGTTCTGACATCCTCCGCATCGTCACCGGGACCGCGCTGTACCTCACGCCGCTCTCACCCGCAGAGGGCAGTTCCGTGAGCGGTGCCGTCCCGGTCCGCTTCAGTGGTGGTCTGCACGACTCGACGGACGCCGTCGCGTACACGCTCGAAGTGCAGCCCAGCGAGGACCAGCCGTGGACCTTCGTGACCATGCTCACGGAGACCGGAGAGGACCACGAGCTCACGTTCAACAGCTCACGCTTCCTTGACGGCTCGACGTACCATCTCCGCCTTACGGCGGGGGTCGGCAAGGACGTCTTCAGCCGCGTCATCGGCCCATTCCTCAGCGACAACACGCCGCCCGAACTGACGGTGCTCTCGCCGCTTGTCGCCACGAACGACTCGACCCCGCAGATCGTTGCGGACGCGCGCGACAACCTTGCGGGCTTTGGTGGCACGAGCGAGGCCACACTCCTCATCGATGGGCAAAGCGTGACCGGGGTCGTCCTCGAAAAGGCCGGCGATGGTGTCCGCGTCAAGTACGACGTGCCCTCCGCGCTCTCACAAGGGTATCACACGTTCTCTCTCTTGGTGCCAGACAAGGCCGGTAACCCCGGGAGCGAAACGTGGAAGGTCGCCATCGATGGCCAAGCGCCCGTAGTCACCGTCGCGACGCCCAAGTTCTCGCCCGGCACGACTGCGGCCAAGAACGGCGGCACGATCACGCTCAACGTGACCGCGACCGACGCGAGCGGCGTCGCCACCATCGTGGCCGACACGAGCGCGCTCTCGGACAAGGCCCAAACGCGCCTCGACCACGTCACCGGCACTCCATTCTGGGTCGCCACCTTCAACGTGATCGCGAGCGACCTCGATGCGACCAAGCACGTCACGATCACGGCCACGGACATCGCGGGGAACGCCCGCATCGCTGGTCTTGATATCACCGTGGACAACGCGCCGCCCGTCGTGGGGCGTGCCCGCGCGAGCGACATCTCGCAGACGAAGGCCACGCTCACGGCCGAAGCCAACGAGCCCGTCACGATCTTCGTGACCGCGACGGCGACGGGCGTGCCAAGCGTGACGGCGCGCACGCCCACTCCTGGTGTGCACCCCACGATCGAGCTCGTGGGCCTCTTTCCCAGCCGCACGTACGCGTTCCAGGTCCAAGCGCTCGATCGCTCCGGCAACGAAGTGGACCAGAACGGCGAGTTCCAGACCGCCCTCGACCTCAAGCCTCCCACGCAAGTGGGCGTGCTCAGCGTGCTCGATCTCCTGAATGGCACGCTGAGGTTCTCGTGGCCTGAAGCGCACGACGACGTGGCCGTCGCGTTCTACCGCGTGTACCGCAGCGATACGAACGGCACGCTGCGCCCCATCGCAGAAGTGCGCGGCCTTACGTTCGACGACGTCGGCCTCCAACTCGAGAAGCCATTCGAGTACCAAGTCGCGGCCGTGGACTACGGCGGCAACGAGGGCACGTTGTCGAACGCGATCCGCGCCACCGCCACGGCGGTGCCCCGCCTGAGTGGCGGCGTGGTGAGCCCGACGGTGGGCGCCACCGCCACAGTGTTCAGGTACGTCATCACGTACAGCAGCCCAGGAGGTGTGGCGCCAGCCTTCGTGAGGGTCATCCTTGACGGCGCCCCACAGGAAATGCGCGCCGTCGGCGACGGCGCGTTCGTGTTCGAGACGCGCCTGGCTCCCCACACGCGCGACCATCCACACACCTACTCCTTTGAAGCGGGGGACGGGCGGTACACGGTCCGCTTCCCCGAGGACGGTTCGAGCCTCCGCGGCCCACTCGTCTCGGGCGACGCTTCCGCGGACGCTGGTTCCAGCTTCGTGGGCTTCGCCCAGAAGGTGCCCATGTTGGGCATCCTCGGGACCGCAAGTGCTCTCGCGGTCGCTGCGGCGGCCGCGCTCATCCTGCGCAGGAGGGGCTCCAAATGAACATCGTTGCCAAGTACCCAAGGACCCTCGCTGTCCTGTTCAGCATCCTAATGGTCGGTCCCATCGCGCCGCAAGCCGCCGCGCAGGATCACGTGACCAAGGTCCTGCCGGACCTGCCCACCCTGGGCCAGGCCCGCCCCACCGACACTTGCCTCCAACTTGGCGACGTCCAAGTGGCTTTGCTTGCCGCGGTCGCCGGTCTCCAGGACGAGGGCACGGGCTACTTCGCGTACGACCGCGGCGTGCCCGCCGTCT
>JBAZZN010000122.1:0-7854 GCA_041658815.1 Thermoplasmatota archaeon | reverse complement strand
GCCACTCGGCACGAAGGGCTGGGCACCTAACCGGTAGGCGTCGTCCGCTTAGTGTTAACATGGTTTACACGAGGAAATAGTCTTTGCCGACCGGTCCGAAACCATCACTCGCTGGTTGTCAGCGTTCAGAGAACCGAGCCGGAGTGCTTTGCTTCGACAATCCCACTCCCTCCAGGGGTGAGAGTGCCGAGGTCATAGGAGAAGGCTGCGTAGTCCTTGAGGGGGCCCAGATAAATTCCTGTCCCCGGTGCTTCGATGCATCCCAGCAGCGCACCGTCACGGTAGTCGCACCACGATGAGAATGTCCCTCCGTTCGTTGTGTCGGTGCGTCGCAACTCGAGCGTCCCAGTGTAGTCCCCGGAAACGGTCGCTTCCGAGTCGCCAAAGAGGCCATCGTGGCGCCCGAGGTCGCAGCTCGTCGTGGTCGGCGCGTCAATCGTACAGTAGGTCGTGGAGGATGCCACGATCTCGACCGCATCCACTGGCGGAATAGCCAACGTGGCAAGCGCAATCGTGGCTGTGAGGACTGCTCGGAGCATGGGACTGACGCCTCTAAGGCGTCGATGAGGTTGAGCTATGATAGCCCTATGGGTGCGAATCCACGAGAACGAGGATCGGGTCCATGGCCAAGGACGGGCCCGGCTACCCATTGGAAAGGGTGAGGATGCCACGCGCGACATCGCACTGGTCGACCTGAATCGCACTCCGGGTGCGATTCGCCGCCTCAAGCCGGGCGATCCGTTCCCCTTCCTCGTGCTTCGCGCGGATGCGTTCCATGCGGCCTCGGGCATCGCCGTTGGCGGCTCGTTGAACGAGCGCGGTTGGCTTCGTGCAGAGCGGTTGGCCCGTTCGCCAGGCGGGGTTTCCGTCGCGGCCGTGGCTGGGTGGGCCGCCGCATGTAGGGCAGCGGGCGCCGACGCGGCCGAAGCCGCGCTTCTTGTACGGGCGAAGCTCGTTCAATGGCCCGCCCCCCGAGCGTGGTCGAGTGGTGTCGGGGGGTCCGGTTCGCGGTGCATGTTGATTGAGCCGGCCGCGAGTCCTGAACGCATGGTCGATGCGTTCTTGACCCCCTTGTTGCCCGTGGACCGGACGGGCAGTTGCGGTGTCCCCACGAGGCGCGCGGCTGCGTCGGCGAGGTTGCGCGTCTGGAGGCCGCGTTTGGCTTGTTCGAGGAGAACACGGACCTCGGCTGGCCCCTTGGCCAGCGGTCTGTGGCCGCGCGCCGCGCTGAGATGCATCCGGCGGCGCCACCGCTCGTAGGTCTTCACGGGGAAGCCAGCTTGCGCGGCGGCTTCGGCGTCGCTTGAGCGAGAGAGGTAGGCTTCGAGGAGTTCGATGTGCTTTGTGAGGGCGTCGTGGGTGCCGTGGATGGCGCGCACTTGGGGGCCCGTGGGGCTGGTGCTTGTGAGGGGGAGTCCGCGGGATCTTCGCCACTCCCTGTATGCGTAGTGCGTAAGTCCGAGGGCTTGCGCGGTGGCGTGTTCGTCCGCGCGTCCGCGGAGGCGGTGATAGGTGGCGAGGCGGCGGGCGTTCTCGGCGGTGCTGAGGCGGGGTCCAGTGGGGCGTTCACCACGTCGCCTGTGGGGCGGGAGCCCATTGTGTTGGCGGAACTCGCGGATGTTGCTGCGCGTGATGCCGAGATGGCTCGCCATCTGCGTGTCGGTCCACTCGGGGTGGTCGTGATAGCATGCGGTCCGACGCTGGATCTCCTCAGGTGAGTGGCGGCTCCATCGGGGGCGCTGAAGGTGGTATGCGATCTTGCCGGGCTTGGGTGGCAGGCCGTGGCGGATGCGCCACGCGGCGAAGCTGTTCTCTTTCATGCCGAGGTGCGCAGCGAGTTCGCTGTCGCGCCAGTCGAGGTGCTCGTCGTATCCCTTGATGCGTTCGATGCAGCGGGGCTCCGTGCATTCGAGCGTCGCGCCGTGGCACTTCGGCTTCGCGTCGAGCCTGGAGCGCGTTCGTGTGCCCTTGATGAAGCGGCCCGTGCCGGGAAGGTAGCCGAGGCCAGGCGTGGACAAGTCAAGCGCGAGGCCCATGGCGTCAGATCTCCTGTGTGGTGGCGGGGCCACCGGTGCCGGTGTCTTCGCCTGTGGCGACGCGTTTCATGACGTCGGTGGCTTCCCAGCCCCATATCCGTGGGAACTGGGTGGGCTCGAAGCGGAGGCAGGTGAGCATTTCTTCGAGTTCGCCTGCGAGCATGTCTGTCTCGCTGATGCTCATGCTTGGGGCGTATCGCTTGAGGTAGCGTTTCCAGTCGCTCCTCGTGGGGTTCGCGCGGATGCGGAGGCGCGCGAGGAGGCCTGGGGTCTCGAAGAGCTTCTTGATGCTCTTGTCGTGGGCCTCGCCGCTGCTGTGGAACTGGTTCTTCTTGGTGCGCTCCAGGTTCTCGTTCTTGATGATCGAGTACGCAGCGTAGACTTCGGCGCTGGCCCAGGGGAGGTTCACGATGCCTATCGGGATGGCTTCGGCGCCGCCGAGGCCCAGGCTGTACAGGAATTTCGTGCCCCGTTTGCCTTCGGCGCCGAAGCGGAGCTTCGTGGGGCTGACGCTGATGGCTTGGAGGATGCCTTGGCTCGCGTCGTGGTTTTCTCGCGTGCCGGGGCTGGCGTAGTAGATGTCGATCATGGTGCCTCGGAGCGTGTCTTCGAGGTTGCGCATGATCTTCATCGCAGTGTTCGCGCCTTCGCCCACGAGATGCAGCTGCTCGTCCATTGCGATGGCGTCGCCAGCGCTCAGGAACTCTAGCTTGTGGGGAAGGTCTTGGAGGTCGATGCTGAGGCGCTTGCGAATGGCGTCCACGCCTTCGCGGCGGACGTGTTCCGCGAGGCCGTTGTGGCGCTCCATGAGGGCGAGCATGCAGCTCGACTTGCCGAACCCGGTGGGTCCCGCGAATTCGAGGACGACGTTGCCGCCGTATCGGCGACGCTCTTGGACTTGAGCATGGAGGAGGTGCGTGATGTCGCGCTGCATGGCGAGGCTGAGCCGTACGGCTTCGCTCAGCCACGGCTTGTCGCTGTAGAGTTGGACGCGTTCGCGGTGGTAGAGCTCGAAGAGGGGCGGGCATTGGTAGCCGTCGGTGAACGCGTTGCCCATGAGGGCGTCCACGGTGTCACTGAGTTCGGCGTAGAGGCCCGTGTGTTCTTCTTCGCTGATCTGTCCGGTGATCTTTCCGACGAGGAAAGCCACGCGGCTGTTGGGGATGCTAGTGGTCAAGTTTGGTCACCTGTGTACTAAGTTTCGCGAGGAATTGGACGGCTTCGCTGGCGCAGCGTTGACAGAACGCGACGTCCACGTCCCCGCAGGGAAGCGCGACGATGGCGCGGCGGTGATGGCACGTGGCGCACCATGTCGGGACGTCGATCATGAAGCTCTGGGGGCGCACGAAGTAGCGGCAGAGCCGCTGATAGCACGAGTGTCCGCAGACAAAGTGAATTTCGCCCGAGGGGGCGCGGACGTGCATGTGGTGGCCGGCGGGGCGGCCGCACACGTAGCAGTCGCTCATGGTAGGCCCTCTGATGCGGTTGGGTCTTCCGCGGTGGCGATCTTCTTGCTGAGGTCCTGATTGGCCGCGGCGGTTGGGTCTGCCACGATAGCGATCTTCGTGCTCAGGTCCTGGTTGGACCCTGCGACTTTGGGCAGGAGGATGTCGAACATGCGAGCACGTCGCATGACGCCAAAGTAGAGGGGGCGCCAGGCGCGCACGTATTCGAGGCGCGGGATGCAGCCGTAGAGGCGGTAGACGTCTTCGAGGAGCTTGTCCAGAAGTACGGCTTCTTTGAGGAATGTGGCGTCTTTGTAGGCCCACGCTGCGAGTGCGCTTTGCCAGGCGCAATAGGCCGGGTAGGGGTCCCGGCCGGCGGCCATGGCTTCGTCGACTCGCTCGGCCTGTTTGATGAACAGGAGGTGGGGCGCGTAACGGATCTGGTCCTTCGTGTAGTCGGTGTCGAACTGGGGTGGGTCCTGTTTCTCGGCCATGGTTCACACGCTCCTTGGCGTGACGCCGCCGCCGCGGAGGCTGCGTGGGTCGACGCGCATGTAGCGGCCGTCGGGGCCGGGCGCGTAGGCGGCTTTCAGCTTCTTTCCACTGGGTTCCCGTTGACGGACGGGGATGTGGCCGGCGAGGCGCGCGACGGTGGGGTAGACGACGCTGTGAAGCGTGCCGATGTGGCTGCGCGCGTCGCCGTCAAAGAGCCAGGTGCGGAGGCTTCGGAGGCAAGCGAAGGCGGGGCCTGGTGGGATGCGGTGGACGATGCGTTCGCCGCGCTTGTGCGGCGGCGTGTAGATGAGAACGGGCTTGCCGTTCTCTGTGCGCAGCTTGGCGCGGTCCATCGTGAAGAGTGGCCGGCACGAGTAGCGGATGCGGTGCATCGCGGTGCGCTTGTGGATGATGCCGCCGCCTGGTGCGCGGCTGACGTGGAAGTCGACCGCGAACTCAGTACGAAGAAAGGCTTCGAGGCGCTTGTCGCGGTGTTCTCCTTCCGTCACGAACGGAAGAAGAGCCTCGCGGAGCTCCGTGCGGTAGCGTGCTTGGGTGCGGGGGTAGAGCTCGGGCCAGCTCGTCCGGATGGGGTGCATGGCTCCGTCGCGGCGGAGCCAGGCGGGGACGAGCATGTCGAAGTGGGGCATCCACTGGGGCCAGGGCGTGGTCTTGTCGCCGAAGGCGTGGAAGTTGACGATGGCGCCCATCTCGCTCCAGCAGGCGGCTTCGGGCATCTTGCCGTGCCGTCCGGCGTAGCCGTAGGCGAAGGCGATGGTGCGGCGAACGGCGTGGAGCCATTCGGGGATGAGCGCGCGGTTGGTGCGCGCGAGGGTGTGGAACGGCTTGGGCAGTTCCCACACGAGGTTGATGAGCGCGGGCTTGGGCTCGGCGGCAGGGTCAAGGCTCGCGAGTTTGCGAGCCTGATAGAGTGTGCGTTGGATGTGGTCTTCTGGTGCGCACCAGGAGCACCATGGGTTCTTGCAGCGCATCGTTCCGATGCTGTCTGCCTTGAGGCGTGGGTCGTGGAAGCGGAGGATATATTTGCGGCAGTGGCGGACGTCGTGGGCGTCCTCGGGTTCGAGGTATTGGACGAGGTCACGGACGGTCGCATCGACGCGGGGGCGTCGCGCGACGATCTTGTGACGGTAGTCTTGGAGGTATGCGTTCGAGAGGACGGCATGCGGAGAGAGGAGATTCTTGCGGGAGTCGTTGTCTCCGCGAAGTTGTTGCATGGTCCGTATCGAACGGTGTCGCCGGGAAATATGTTGGGTGGTGTTGTTGGTGTTTGTGGTGTGAACGCCGCGCGCTCATTAATTTTGATAATATTATTTTAGGGAAGCCAGCGATTGCCTATTTGTCGTTCCGCTCGCGGGACGGGGTTGCTCTTAACGCTCTAGTAGTCCTTACTCCGTAGGACTACCTGAGCAACGGGGTCCCGCGGCGGCTAGAATAGAAATTATGACCAAAAGGAAGTCAAAGATGGCGACCTTTTGGTCAACTCGCGAGTGACGAGAATCGCACCGGCGTGCCGCGTCAGGAATGCGGCAGGGCGAACCGGACGCGCATGCCGTCGATCTGATCTGAGCTCGAATTCGGAGGGGACGCCGGATCACGCGGGAGATTGCCGGAGCGTCGTCTCACCATCGCGGCGAGCGTTCCTGTCGACGCGAGGATGGGCGCGTAACAGTGCCCATGCCAGTCCCCGGGACGGGCGTATCCTCCGATGGAATGGCGCGATGGCGTCGGCTCGTCGAGACGCAGACGTTCGCGGTCACGCCAGCCAAAGTCGCCGCCGTCCGATGGTTCGGCTTCCGAATCACTGAGGCGATGACATGAAAGCGCGGGAATCGGGAGGATTCGATCGGTCGCGGGCCCGTCGGCGCGACGGCCTGCCGAATAGTTTTCATTCAGGGCCTGTCGGGCTCAAGTCGGGCTCCCCAGCAAAGAGAAAGACCACTCCCGCGCCGATGTCGACGTCATCGACGCGCGCCACGTAATCGCCTACTGGCAGGCCGCGCGGTCCTGAGAGATCCAGTTCGTAGACGTCTCCTTCGAGCATCGCACCCGACGGGCCCTCCAACCGCATCTGGGTGAACGCGTTGAACTCTGGGGCCGTCGTGAGGCGCGAAAACCCGATGAAGAACGGAGCTTTCGTTTCAAATGCAAGCGCGCGTTCCTGATCCACGCGCGCGCCGCCGAAGAACGCACCAACCTTGGCGTGCGCTCCCCGCTCGAAGTCGCGCGTCGTGGCGAAGAGCGCCTTCTCAGTCACAAATGCCGGCGATGCGGCGGACCCTTCCGTTCCCGAAATGGTGGCGTTCCAGGCCTCGCCACCGCCGAAAGCGAGGACGAGCGTCCGCGGCGCATCGGTCGGACCAAGGCCCACCATCGTTTCGAACGTGCCCCCCGCGAGCGGACGGACGTCGATCGACGGCATGCCGACAGGCCGTTCTCCCTCGACGGTGAACTCCGATCTCCCGAGGAGGTAGTGAACCAGAATGCCGAACTCGAGCGTGCCGTTCTCGCGGTAGATCAAGAACCACGACATGTACACGTCTTTGACGCCTTCATCCACGATGACGAACGACCCAGGTTGGGCGTTCGGGCCGGCGTCAAAGGAAAACCAGACGGCACCTTCGCCAGCGAGGGCGATTCTGGGTGGTTCAATAAAGGCAGAGACCGGGGTTGCAGCACCCAGTAGGATGAATGCTGTAAGCCAGACGACTGCACGCACGCGTTCGAGATGAACGGGCACTATTTTAGACCTCTTGCGAGCTGGTTGCGCCGGTCCACCCCGTGGGAGAAACCTGGCGCGTTTCCCTACTGCAAGCTAAGCTCCCACCGCGTCGCGGGCGGGTCTCCACCTGAGCCGCCTCCACCTCCACCGCCGCCACCGCCCGTAGGCGTTTCTTGGAGTCTCGTGAACGACGTCAAGAGAACTTGCGGAGTCACGCAGTTGGATCCAAGACGGAATTCGGAAGGCGCGGCGGTGGTGACAAGGACACCGCCGAAGAAGTCCGCAGCGTAGACAGGACTGCCCTGGAGCGCATAGCCATTCGCGAATGATAGACGATAGCATAAGAGCGAACGGGGCGCGATGTGACTCACAACCGTCGTCACGTTCTCTCCAGCATAGCTGGCGTACTCGGCAGAAGCCACCCAGAAGGTCTGTCCGACCGGCTGGGGCACCACTTGGACGCTTCTGCTCGTCTCCTTGATAAGTTCGCTTACGCTGCCGAGGATGCGAAGGTTGTACGAGTACGCGTTGGAATAGCCGCCGGCGAGCCGGATCGTGATGGACTCGTAGTTGTCGGCGGGAATCGCGAATGTCAGCGCTTGGTTGGGTTCACCGTTGGAACTGTTGGTCGAGAGGACGAGTGATCCCTGCCAGTAGCCATGAATCCGGAGATAGATGTAACCGGTGATGCAGTGCCCCTGGGCAAGTGCGCATGGTCCTTTTTTTTGCACGGCGGCAGAAAAGAGCATGACGCGCGGCAGCGCAGGAGTTGAGATGCCCAAAGGCGCGCATTCGGGCGTAATCACTGCGCTGAAGTATGTGTCGCTGCTAGAGAGCAGCGGGTTGAGACATGCTGTGACTCCAGAGCTCTGGAAGACTTCGTACGTTCCGGAGCTTTGCGTGTTATCAACCGTGTATACGGTCCTCGGAGTCGAACCGTCGGTGACAATCTGGGAAGAGGTGGCGCCTATCGCCACGCCAGCGAGTGCCAGGATCATCGTCAAGCATGTCAGTTTTCTTGCGACCACGAGCAGTCATCCTCCCTTAATTGAAATCTGGCGCCGTCCCGACATTGGGAGCTCTATCACTGTAGAGTCCATTCAGGCACGGGTTGGTGCATATCTCGGCGATGGACTCG
>JBAZZN010000121.1:0-7911 GCA_041658815.1 Thermoplasmatota archaeon | reverse complement strand
ACGCTCCTGAGATCGACGGACAACTCGGGCGGCGACGAGTCCCCCGGGGGCGTGAGCCCACTCGCGTAGAAGTGGCGCGCGTAGCCCAACAGGATGCCGGGGATGTCGTCCACGGGCAGCACGAAATCGACGAGGCCGGTCGCGATCGCGCTCGTCGGCATGCCTGGGTACTCGACGGTGGCGGGGTCTTGCACGATGACGGTCCCGCCGTTGTCCTTGATCGCACGCAGACCGTCCGTCCCATCGCTTCCGGTGCCAGTGAAGATGATGCCGACGGCGTTCTCCTTCTGGTCCTCCGCGAGGGCTCGGAGGAGGACGTCGATGGGGAAGCGCGATCCGCGGACCTCCTTAATTGTCGTGAGTTGGACGGCTCCGTCGCTGACGGTCATGTACTTGTTTGGCGGGATGACGTACACGTGGTCCGCCTGGATTAGCGCGCCGTTCTCCGCTTTCACGACGGTGAGAGCCGTGTGCTGAGCGAGAAGCTCCGTGAGGAGGCTCTCCTGGGACGGGTCCAGGTGGGACACAAGCAGGAAGGCAAGGTTCCCGCCCCTTGGCATGAGGTGAAGGAAACGCTCGAACACGGCCAGCCCACCCGCCGAGGCGCCCAGCGCGACGATGGTGGGGCGGCGGGGGGCCTCGGCTGGTGGGGGCTGCGCCCCATCGGTCTTGGCCTTCCGCTTGCTGCGGGTTCTCTTCGAGCCGCCTCCAGTCGATCGGGAGCGAGCCATGGTGGGGTCATCCGGCGCGATCAGCGCTCGATCGGGGGGACGCGTTCCCCCGCCCGATCAAGCGCGTCGAGAACAGCAGGAACTCATATATCGAACGGCCATAATTGTCTGATCGCACCGGGATGCTAGCGCTCGGTGTGGTGTCAGTGATGACCCCCCCTCCGGAGAACCCATGGCCGACACGCCGATCCGCCTCCTGATCGTGGATGACGACGAAGCCATGAGGATGGCGTGCCGGCGCGTCTTCGAGCGCTCGCCTCCCCCTCGTGGGATCGCGATCTCGGAAGCGGACAGCGGCGAGCAAGCCATCGAGATGCTGCGCGCGGATCCATTCGACTGCGTCCTCAGCGATTATCGGATGGGGGCGCTCACGGGGATCGAGGTCCTCGCCTTCGCCATGAAGAACCGCCCCAAGGCCGTCCGCATCATGATGTCGGGGTTCGGGAGCCCGGACCTCGTCATGGCCGCGACGCTCCAAGCGCGCATCCACGAGTTCATCGAGAAACCCATGACGAGCCAGGAGCTCGAAGCGGTCCTGAAGGAAAGCGTCCTGGAACGCTATCTCAAGCTGATCCCGCCGCCGGCGAACCAGCCGACGTGAGACGTGCGACGTGATGCGGGGTCCGGGAGCGCCGCAGCTTGTTATCCACGCCAAGAAGTCACTTGCCCTGGTACGCGAAGGCGCGACTATCCCAAGGCACTCGATGGCCAAAGATCCGCCTCGGGAACCTCGGGCGCCTCGGGTCGCACCTCTCGGCCAAGTCCGCGACGCGCATTAGGCTTAAGCGCGAAGCGCTTGGTGCCGTGAGCGTGGCCAACGTGGCTGCCATCGTCGGCGACATCAGCCCATCCGAGGAGCTAAGCCGCGCGCTGCACGAGATCCTGCAGGGGCTTCAGGCTGCCCTCTCGGGCATACTGGGCAGCGTGCTCGTGGACGAGTCGGGGCTGCCCCTCGCTTGGGACCTCAAGGGCGGCGCGGACCCCACGCTCATCGCGACGGCAGGCGCCATGATCTCGCGCACTGGCGAGCGCTCCACCGAGATCCTGGACTTCGGCAATCTCAGGAACGCGATCCTCACGAGCGACAAGGGCACGCTTGGCGTGTTCCGCGTGAGCGCACGCACGTCGCTCGTGGTGCTGCTCCAGCCCAGCACGAACAACGTCCTCGCGACCGTCGAGGTCAACAAGGCGCTGGAGAGACTTAGGCAGGTGGTCTCGCCTGGTTTCTGACGGACGCTACGCGGTCAACGCGAACACGCCAACACGCCAACACGCGAATGGCGGAGACAGTGGTGTGTTCGCGTGTTCGCGTGTTCGCGTCAGCCCCGCAGGGAGGTGCTGAACATGGTCTCCGATACCACCGCCCTCATCCTCCTCACGTCCCAGTTCACGAGCGCCGCGCTCACGCTCCTCATCCTGCTGCGCATCATCTACGTGCTCAGCGCGAACCCCATCGGCGAGTTCACGCAAGAGCTGATGTACCTGCGCGCGCCGGACCTTCGCCGAGCGGGCGTGCTCGTCTTCCTCGTCATAATCATCGAGCTATTCTCGCTCCTGTACCCATTCACCGTGCGCCAGGGGTGGCTTCGTGATTATCCGGACATCAACCTCTTCGCAACGACGGCGCAAGGCCTCATCATCCTGAGCGCCGCGGTGACGATCCTCCTCGTCGTGCGTCGCTACACGCACCGCGCGCTGGACCGCCGCATCCGCGAGAGCATGGAGACGCTGGCGTACCTTGAGGGACAGCGCCGCCGCAGGAAAGCCGTCGAGAGCGGCACATGGCAAGAGCCCGTGGACGAGGAATAGCAGCACTCACGCACGGCGAGCGGGCTATCGTTCTCACCACGGAGACACGGAGAACAGAGACGGAGAGGCTTCACCTCCGTCTCTCTCTGGGGCGTCCCTCAAGGAACACTGCTCCGGTCTCCGTGTCTCCGTGGTGAACGGTTCGTCGTCGGCTACCCCACAGAGATCCTGCTTGGGCCCTTCGCAGGCTCCCTCGTCAAGTCCGCCTTGGGCTCACCAGAGTCTGGCTTCGCCTTCTTCTTCCATGCGGGCTTGCGGTACTCGCGCATCCACTGGACGAGGAGGCGCACGCCAACGCCGGTGGCCTGCTCGGGGCAGTACTCGTCGTTGAGCCGCGGCGAGGACCCGTTGTGGTACGCGGTGCTCGCGATGTCCAAATGGACCCATGGGTGGTCGCCCACGAAGTTCTCGAGGAACTTCCCCGCCGTGATGCACGAAGCGATGCGGCCCGCGCTGTTCTTCACGTCCGCGATCTTGGACTTCACCATCTCGCCGTACTCGTCGAAGAAGGGAAGCGGCCACACACGCTCGTTCACGACGTCGCCAGCCGCGCGCAACTGAGCGAGGAGGTCGTCGCTGTTGCCCATCCCTGCGATGGCGTGGTGCCCCACTGCGACGGGGCACGCCCCCGTGAGGGTGGACAACTCGACCATCGCGTCAGGACCCAGCGTGCCACCGTAGTGCAGAGCGTCGCTCAGGATGACGCGCCCCTCCGCATCCGTGTTCACGATCTCGATCGTCTTGCCGCTCATCGTCGTAACGATATCGCCTGGCTTGTACGAGGAGCCCGAGGGCAAGTTGTCAGTGAACGGCGCGATGGCGATGACGCGCATTGGAAACTTGAGGCGCTTGGCGGCGACGACCGCACCCATGACGGCGCTTGCGCCGCACTTGTCGAACTTCATGTCCTCCATTCTCTCGCTGGGCTTGATGCTGATGCCGCCGCTATCAAAAGTGATGCCCTTCCCCACGAGGACGATGGTCCCCTTCGCGCCGCGCGGCTCGTACGAGAGCACCACTACGCGGGGCTCGCGCACGCTGCCGCGCGCGACCGCGAGGACGCCGCCCATCTTCATCGCCTCGATGCGCGCCTTGTCCATGACCTCCACGCGCAGGCCGTGGCGTCGCGCTAGGGCAGCCGCACGCTCGCCGTAACGCTCTGGCGCGGCCTCGTCACCCGACCAAGCAGCCCAATCGCGGCACTGGTTCGTGGCCTCCGCGATGATGCTGCCGACCTCAGCGCCCTCTCTGGCCTGGCGTGCGCTCGCGGCGTTCTTCTCGACGATGACGATGTGCTTGAGCTTGCGCTGCTCAGCTTCCTTCTTCTTGTCCTCGCCCGACCTCTCTCCCTTGTAGTGCTCGAAAAGATAGAGGCCCAGGAGCGCGCCCTCTGCGAGCGCTTCGGCCGCCACGCGCGGCTTCACGCCAGAGCCATCCCGACGAGCGCCATGCAGCACAGTGTGCACGCGCTCCACACCAAGGTCGCGAGCGCGCCGCGCGATGACGGCCGCCACGCGCCGCACACGATCAGGCGTCAACTTATCGAGCTTGCCCATGCCCACAAGGAGCACGCGCTTGGCCTTCCCTTGGGCCGGGTGCACGAGGGCCGTTTCTTTGAACTTGCCCTTGAAATCGCCCGCGGCGAGCACACGCGCGAGGGCGCCACCCGTGGCGGCATCCACCTTCGCGGAGACGCCGCGGAGACGCTCCACGCCCTCGAACGCGTCCACCACGAGAAGCTCGGCATCGACCTGCGTGATGTCGCCATGCTCGACGCTCACGGTGACCGTTCGGGACTCGGGGCGTGGGGACGACTTGGCCTTCGCCATATGGCGTGGCCAGCGGGTGCCGCTCGCCTAAGGCTTCCGCCTCGCTGAGCGGCTGCGCCGCCACGCTCGCGTTCGTCCCATCTCGGGAAACACGCCCTCACTTCGCCGCTGCCACAAGCAGCGGCAAGATGAGGGCCGCGTCCCCCTCGATACGGACGAATTCGTCTCGCAGGGCGGCTGCGCCGCACGCTCGCGTTCGTCCCATCTCGGGAAACACGCCCTCACTTCGCCGCAGCCACAAGCAGCGGCAAGATGAGGGCCGCGTCCCCCTCGATGTTCACGATGCGCGCATCCTCCTTCACTTTGCCCCATGATATCGCCTCTTCCAAACGAGCGCCCGAGAGGGATCCGTCGTGCTCGACGGCGGTCGTCACGTAGATGGCAAAGTCAAGACCCTCCCGGAACTGGCTCCACCAGATCACGTGGTGTTTGGATATCCCACCGCCGATCATGAGCGCGCCAAGTTCACGCGCCTCATGCACGAGGTCCGAAAGTGCTTGTTCGTCCGCCATGAGGTCGAAGCCGATCTCACGGTCCTGCTGATAGCGGATCCACACTTGCGAGCCGACGCTCCCATCGGTCGGGCCCGGGATGAAGACGGGCACTTCCTTCTCGAAGCAAGCGCGGAGGATGCTGCCCTCTGAGTGCGGCTCCGACGAGACGCGGCGGCCCAGCTCGCGGCAGAAGTCCTTCGTGCTCCACCGCTTCTTGGTGGCGAACATCTCCTTGAGCCACGGCTGCAAACGCTCCTCCAGGATCTCACCATACGATTCGTTGGGCACGAGGACGTTCCCGAGGCGGTTGACTTCCTCCTTGTGCAGCGCCTTGTCGTCCAGGTCGAACGAGCCGTGGTAGTACTCTCGCCACGTGCGCGCGAGGTCATGGTCAAGCATGCCGCACGTCGTCACGATGGCGTCCACCATCCCGTCGCGCACCATGCCCGCGATGACGCCGCGCACGCCCGTGGCGCAAAGCGCCGCAGGAAAGCTCAGGATGCGCGTGACTCCGGGCTGGTCCATCCGGCGCAAGATCTCAGCCCCCAGCGCGACCTTCTTCGCGCTGAAGGCGGAGCCCTCGCCAAGCGCGTCCACCAGCGCGCGTGCCGTCATTCCGCTCTGGACGTGGATGTCACGCACTGGCGTGAGGTGGCTGCGGATGCCGTGCGGATCACGCGTCATGATGCGCGCAGGCGGGACGCGCGGGATGAGCGTTTCCCAAGCCCATCTTCCCGTTCCGTTTCGAAATCGCGCCCTTTAAGCCTACCACCCGCCCCATCTAGCTTCGGGATGTACTGATGCCGTTCCTCGTCGATGGCGGGCCGCCCGTGGACCAGACCACTCTGGCCGCGGCCCGCTCGGAGCTGCCCCGTGAGTATGGACTTCGTGTCGTGAGCGAACGCGGGCGCAAGTCCATCATCGTTCGGGTGCCCCGACCCAAGCCTGATTACAACTACGAGCTCGCCATGGTCGCCTTCTACGCGACACTCGAGGACGTGAAGGACGCCAGTGACGTCCTCCTCGTCGGCGACGACATGACGGTGCGCATGGCACCACTCCGCTTGCGTGACCACGTGCGCGAGCAGAACAAGGAGGACAAGGAAGCCGCGCCCATGCTGCGCTCCCGCCTCGCGCGCGAGTACGGCTGGTCCACGTACGTGTCCCCCACGAACTCGAACCACAAGGCGCTGGCGCTACGCTTGCCAGTGGCCAGCGTGGCGCAGGCAGACGAGGGGACGCTCCTGCGGGCGCGCGCCTCGGTAGGCTCCGAGATCGTGTCGCTCCTTCGCGACGTGCAGCTTGTGTACCTCGTGGCGGACAATGACTTCGGCCGCGTGGGTCGCCGCGTCTTCGTGGAAGCCGTATGCCCCGACCTCGCAGACCAGGTGGCGCCCAAAGAGAGCCACACGGCCAACGCGCTCCATTTGGGGTACCAGACACCGGGCAACTCGATCATTCCTCCCCGGGACCTGCCGCGCGGATAACGTCGCTTCGTGTCCTGTACCCCGAAGCCTTTTCTCTTTCTTGTCGAGGGCAGAGCGCGTGCTCCGCCCAGTCCTTGCCTTTGCCACGCTGTGCGTGGCCGCTTTCGTCCTCGCTCCCACGGTGGCGAGCGTGCACTCGAGCGTTGAGGGTCTGCGCATCCACCGCGAACTTCCATGGCGACTATGGATGTGGGACCAGACCCCAGAGCCCCCCAAGCTCGTGAGGCCCGATTGCGGGCCCAAGGAGTTCCACCTCGTTTCCGCCGTCGTCGGTTGGCCGGCGCGCATCGACAAGAACACGACATTCCAGGTCACGGGGACCGTCATCGCACGCGAGACGGATCGTGGCGTTCCGGGCATCGACGTCGAAGTCTTCCTCAACGCGACCAAGGAGAGGCCAGGCGAGCTGCTGGGCCGCACCGTGACGAGCACCACCGGCGCGTTCGCGATCCGCGCCCAGATCCCGTACACGCTCTCCGCGAGCCGTTACCACATCGTCGCACACGCACTCGAGTACACCACTGGGTGCAAGCACTACCTCGATCACTACAGCGATCCCGAGATGGATGTCACGTCGAACACCAGCATCGTGTTCGATGCGCCTGGGCGTGCCGTCATCGGGCACAACGTGAGCGTGACGGGCACGGTCGTGGACAGCGTGAAAGCGCCCGTGCGCGACGCGACGCTCAGCATCAAGCTCGATGGGCAAACGAGTCGCGTCACGACAGACTCCTCCGGCCAGTTCGTCGTGCTCTGGAAAGCCACGCGGGCGGGCAACGTGACCGTCAACGCAGGCTTCACCGGGAGCAAGTTCTACACGAAGAGCGAGGCCAACACGACCGTCGAGATCATTCCCGAGGACGTGGAGATCGTGGGGTACGATGCCGGCCACACGCTCGGCATCGAGCGTGGCGCCAACACCACTTTCAATGGCACCGTGTTCCTCGCGCCTGGCGTGCCCCGTGGTCCGCTTACGCTCACTTTCGACGGTCTTGGGGTCGCGCCCTGCCCGACTTGCCCCACGCGGCCGACCATGACCGCGCAGCAGGACGCGAAAGGTGGCTTCGAGTTCTCTCTCCTCGCTCCGTCCCCCCAGTCGAACGCAACGTTCACCTTGACGGTGACGGGAGGCGGCTTGAAGGCGCCTCACACGTTCAACGGAACGCTCGTCGTGCCCGTCCACGTCGTGCTGAACGCGACGGACACTGGCCTCTTCTCGCGGGGCTATCATGGGAACGTGACGGCGACTGACGAGACCGGCGCGCGCCTCCCGGGGCCCATCGTCCTCGCCGTCCCTGCGGGATGGGTGACGCTTCCGGGCGACGCGAATGGGACGGCCGTGTTCGAGGGCAAAGGCTCCTGCGGGACGCACACCGTCCAAGCCTACTACAACGGGACGAGCCCGTACCGTTCCGCCACCCAAGAGAACGACGTTGACCTCTGTGGATTCCTCGCGTTCATCCCCCCCTGGCTCCTCGCCATGCCGTGGTGGGGTTGGGCACTCATCGGGCTCGCCACGCTCGTCGCGTGGCTGGCGGCGCGCATGCTGTACGAGAAGCAC
>JBAZZN010000120.1:0-7988 GCA_041658815.1 Thermoplasmatota archaeon | reverse complement strand
TGGGTGCTCATGGTGCCCGCAAGCAGGATGACGCTCGCGGCGGCGAGGACCATTGGGACCTCGTAGCTGATGTCGAGTGAGGCCGCGCGCACCGCGCCGTATGTGGAGTACTTGTTGTTGCTTGCCCACCCCGCGATGATCTCGCCCAATGGGGCGATGGCGCTTATGGCGATGATGAACAGTATGCCGACCCTGATGTCCGAGATCAGGATGCCTTGCCCGAACGGGACTGGCACGAAGGCCAGCATGACTGGCACGATGACCAGGTACGGAGCAAGTTCGTAGGCCCACTTGTCCGTTTGAGCCGGGCGGATGGGTTCCTTGCCGATCATCTTCACGGCATCCGCCAGGAACTGCAGGAGGCCGAAGGGACCCACGCGGTTGGGGCCGAGGCGTGTCTGCACGCGGGCCATGACCTTGCGGAGGACGAACGACATGATGCCGCCGACCCCCATCAGGAGACTGACGATGACGAGGGACATGACGCCGTAGGCAATGACCTGGGCCACCAAGCCTCCAACGTAGGGTGCCAGGAGGTTGATCAACGAGTCCGTGAGCAGGAATGCGGCCATGATATCACCGGTCCAGATCCCCAAGGACGATGTCTATGCTGCCAAGCCCGATGATGAGGTCGGGGATCTTCTGGCCGCGGACCATCTCGCCAAGTGGCATCAGGTTCGAGAACGTGGGTGCGCGCCACTTGAGGCGGTAGGGGCGGTTCGTGCCGTCGCTCACGACATAGACGCCGTACTCGCCACGAGCGCCCTCGATGCCAGCGTACACGTCGCCCTTGGGCGGCTTCACGCGGTGCTGACGGGGGCCCTCGCCGATCTCGGGCGCGATGTAGTCCCCCTTCTCTGGGCACTGCGCGATCATCTGCTCCAGCATGTCGAGCGACTCGTACATCTCGTCGAAGCGGCACATGAAACGAGCGTACACGTCGCCCTCTTTGCGTGTGACGACGTTCCACTTGATCTTCTGATAGACGGGGTTGAACGGCTCGTCGCGGCGGAGGTCCCAGTCCACGCCGCTGCCTCGCGCCATCGGGCCCGAGCAGCCGTACGCGATGGCCTGCGCTTTCGTGAGGGGCGCGATGCCGATGGTGCGAAGACGGACGATATCATTGTCCACGAATAGGTTCGTGTACTCGGCCAAGCACTTGCGCATGTACTTGACCCAGCGCAGGCACTCGTCCGTCCAGCCCTCGGGCAAGTCGTTCTTGACGCCGCCGATACGGTACCAGTTGTACGTGAGGCGTGCCCCGCTGAGGCGCTCCATCAGGCTGATGGCGCCCTCGCGCTCGCGCACGCTCCACCAGAAGAGCGTGATGGCTCCTAGGTCGAGGCCGAAAGCCCCCAGCCACAGGAGGTGCGATGCGATGCGCTGGACCTCCATCGTCATCGCGCGGATGTATTGGGCCTTCTCCGGGATGGTCGCGCCCATCAGCTTCTCGACGCCGTGGCACAACGCGTAGTTGTTGTGCATGGCCGCCAAGTAGTCCAAGCGATCCGTCATCGGGATGGCTTGCAGGTACGAGCCGTCCTCGAAGAGCTTCTCGACACCGCGGTGCAAATAGCCCATGACGGGCTCGACGCCGCGGATGACCTCGCCCTCGAGGGTGACCTTCAGGCGCAGCACGCCGTGCGTGGCAGGGTGCTGCGGCCCGACGTTGAGCATCAGGAGCTTGAGGTTGGAGTGCCCGTGCGTGGGCGTGCCGGGTTGCACGGTGGGGTGGGGGATCATGGTCATCTGGTCACCACCCGTCCTTGGGGTCGAAGCTCACGATATCGTTCCCGTCCGCGCCAAGGCCGACGAACTGCTCTTTCGTGGAGTCGTAGTCCTTGCGCAGGGGATGGCCGACCCAATCGTCGGGCATCATGATGCGGCGCATGTACGGGTGGCCCGCGAAGCGGATGCCGAAGAGGTCGAACACCTCGCGCTCGAGCCAGTCCGCGCCAGGATGCACGCTCACTATGCTGGGAAGGGTCGGCATGTCCGCGCCCTCAGGCGCGGTCCGTGGGAGCTTGACCCGAAGGGCAAGCTCAGTCGCGTCGCGCATGTTCAGGAAGTTGTACACGACCTCGAAACGGTCAGGGTGGAAGTCCACTGCCGTGAGGTTGCGCAGGTAAGTGAAGCCCATCTCCATGTGGAGGAAGCGAACGATGTCGAGGATCGCGTCGGTCTTCACCGTCGCGTACGGCATGTGGACCTGCATCGACCAGTTGTCGATGTGCTGGCCGAAACGCTCGTTCAGGCGCGAAGCATGGGAGAACGCGAGGGCCTTGCCGCGCGCGATCTCCTCGGGCGTGGGTGGCTTTGGCGCGTTCGGATCGGCCGCGGGGGCCGCCGCGGCGCCCGCGTCCTTCGCGGCTTGCTGCGCCTTCACGGCCTGCGACTTCGCCTTGGCGATGGCGATCTTCTCTTCTTTGGATAATGAGGCGGGGTCCTTGGCCGCGAGTGCCCGGATGTCGGCAGGCAAGAGCGCCAAGATGTCGGCGCTGACCGCGATGCCGCCAGCCACAGGTGCCGCAGGTGCGGCGGGCACGGCAGGTGCTGGGGCTGCGGCCGCTGGGGCGGCGCCCCGGAAGGAGGGCTTCTCGCCCTTCCCCATCTTGAAGTTGTAGCGCGCGACGGCGGCTTGCTGCTTCTTCGAGAGCTTGCCCTTGTCCGTCGCGAAGAGCGCGAGGAGCTGGTTGAACTCTTCCTCGCTGTAGTCCTCGACGGTCCCTGAGTCTGGAAGAGTCACGTCAGGCCACCTGCTTGGGCTTGGGGAGATATCGTTCGAGACCCGGGCTGATGCGGGGGTCCGCGCGGATCTTTTCCTGCAAGCGGATGAGTCCCTCCATGAGCATCTCGGGGCGCGGCGGGCAACCGGGGATGTACACGTCCACTGGGAGGACCTTGTCCACGCCCAGCACGGTGGAGTACGAGTTCTGGTATGGGCCGCCGCACGTGGCGCAGGCCCCCATGGCGATGGCCCACTTCGGCTCGGGCATCTGGTCCCAGAGCTTCTTGACGCGCGGCGCCATCTTCTTCGTGAGCGTGCCGGGCACGATTATGAGGTCTGCCTGACGAGGCGACGAGCGGAAGACTTCGCTGCCAAATCGCGCCATGTCATAGTGGCTGCCCAGGGTCGCGAACATCTCCATCGCGCAGCACGCCAGACCAAAACCTAGTGGCCACAATGAGTTCGAGCGGCCCCACTTCATCAGCTTGTCCACGGACGTGAGCACGATGTTGGGGTCCTGCTCGGGCGGGACAGCATCGAAGTCTCCGATCTGCGTGATCAGCTTTGCCATTCAAGGGCCCCCTTCTTCCAGGCATAGAGCCAGCCAACAAGGAGAAGGCCGACGAAGATGGACATCTCGACGAGGCCCGTCACGCCTAGGGCGCGGAAGCGGATCGCCCACGGCACCAAGAAGACGGCCTCGATGTCGATGATGAGGAACACGATGACGTACATGTAGTACTGCACGTCGATGGGGCCCCGGGCGTTCCCGATGGGCACCTCACCCGATTCGTACGTCGCGAACTTGCCAGGCACCCTGCTCTTGGGTGCGACAAGCCGGGTCAGTTGGAGCGTCACGAATACGATGACGAACCCCAAAACAAGCTGGATAAGGACGGGAAGATACCGTCCTAGCGTCGCATCCGCCACGAGGTTTCAACGCTTCCTGGGGGTGGCCCCGGGCGCAGCATAGGGGGTGGTCTATTTTACCCTATCCGACCAAGCCGACGAACCCGGGGTGGTCCGCGAACGGTCCGAACGCGGGCTCACCTCGCGCGAGTTCGGCGAGGCGCGCGTCCAGCGAGAGAGCGCGCGTGAGGTGCGCCATCGCGGCCGTCGTCATGCGCAGCCGCACGAGGACGCGCGCGTAGTAATAGTGGAGTTCCGCGTTGTGCGGTTCAGCAGCGAGTGCAGCTTCGTAGCCAGCGCGGGCTGCGTCAAGGCGACCCGCCTCTTCGAGGCACAGCGCGCGGTCCATGAGGAGGGACGCGTCGGTGGGGCGCTTCGCGAGGACGCGGTCAAGATGGGGGAGTGCGTCGGTCCAGCGTCGCTCCTCCATCGCGAGCAAAGCAAGCTCGAGGTGATCCGCGCCAAGTTCGTGCCGTCGGAGCATCACGAGCACGGTTACGACGAGCGCGGCGAGCGCGAGGAGCACGAGGGCGAGCTGGAGTGCTTGAGGCGCGGCGGCCGCACGCGCGCCACTGGATGATGCCGCAAGTTGGGTGGAGGGCGCGACGTGGATGAGGCCCCCATCGGCGGCGAGGTCGAGCGTGGCGGAGCCTGTCCAGTGGCCTTCGGAAGAGAGTTTGAGGGTCGAGATCTCTAGGTTCCCTCGGCCATTGTCCGCGGTCAGCTCGCCACTGAATGTGACGAGCGGGTGCTGCGAGAAGAGGGTGGCTGCCGATGGCGCGCGAACGCGGAGCGTGGCGTCACGGAGGTGGATGACCTGTGCTTCGAACCGGCCTTGCTCGACGACGCCGGCCTTGTCATCGGTGACGATGCGGCCGGTCTGCATCTGCGTGGATCGGCCGCCGCTCGTTATCGAGTAATCGACCTCGTAGATCTGGAGCGTGATATCGCCGCGGAGCTCGTAATCGCCTGCAGCGCTCGTGAGGTTCACGAATGTGCCTGCGATGGTCTCGTGGATCGTGCCATCAAGACCGTCCCTCGAAGCGGCTGGGTTGGCGGTCGTTTGGTGCCCGCCTTCGTCCACCCGAGGGTTCGTGATCGCAGCGATGCCGGTCTGGTGCGTTGTGGTCGCATCCACGAGGATCGGCGTGGTGGAGCTGCGGACGAGTATCGCCCCGCCATCTCGGAATGAGGAGGACACGAGCGTTGACGCTTCGAACGCCCGCGACTCAGTATGTGTGGCGTACGTGTTCGAGTACCGCGGCTTCTCGATGCCCACGAACTCCGAATAAGTGCGTTCGACCACTACTTGTGAAGCCTTGGCGTCCCACGAGGCGCCCAACGAAGTGGCCTCCAGGAAGAAGGCAGACGCGGTGCCGCGTAACGCCGAGTCTCCGTCGATCTGGAGAGTGTTGGAAGAGAAGTCAGCGCCGGCAAGGACGCTGGGCGTCACAAGGACGAGCAGCGACACGATGACCAGTATGCGCAGAGGTCTCACCTCCGACCCTCCCAGGCCACGCTCCAAGTGACCAAGTGGACCACCGCGCCCTCGATGGATAAGCATGACGCTGTCTCAGCTAGTGGCACACAATCTTTATTCTTCGCCACTTGCATGGGGCGTAGGAAGGAGGCTCGACCATGCGCCTGATCATGTCGGTCATCGCCATCACTGCGGTCATGTGGAGCCCGATGGCAGCAGCCTCCGTTCCGCACCCACAAGCGCTCGTCGTCAACGAGTTCCCGTCTGGCACTATGCTGCTGACGTGGACGCCGGTCGTGGGCGCGACCATGTACATAGTCTTCAGGGGGCCAACTGTAGATGACATGGTCGCCGTTGATCGAACGCCCAACACGTTCTACGTGGACGATTCTGCCACCTCGACCGACCACTACATGGTCGTGAGCATGACCCTCTTCGGCCACCAATCGATCCAGGGCGGCAGCTCGGGCGATTGCGTCACGACCAGCACGAGCACGTACCAAGTCGCCGTGGCCCCAGAGAACTGCATCAAGTTCATCTGAAGAACACGGTGTTCCCCACGTCGCCTCAGGAAAGGAGGCAGGACCTGGTGACAAGGTTTTTCCCTTCCGAGGCGTCATCCCTGCCCATGGACCTGAGGGTCGGCCAGGCTCCGGGGGGGCCGCAGCAGACTCCTAAGGAGCCGCCGCTGCGCATGCAGATGTACGACTACATCCAGCGCCATCCGGCGGCGCACATCCTCGAGATGGCCGACGCGTTCAAGCTCACGCACCCCACTGTCATGTACCACCTCGCGGTACTGGACGACGAGGGGTACGTCCTTTCCTCCTTGTGGGGAAAGCGCCGAGTGCACTTCGACACGCAAGGCCACTTCACTGTGTGGGAGCGCGAGATCCTCGCGATCCTCGCTCTCGACGAGGCGCGCAGCATCCTCGAGCATGTCGCCACGCATCCTGGCACATTCCCTCGCGAGATCGCGCGACAGCTGGGCGTGAGCGAGACGACCGTCAAGCGTTACGTCCCCGAGCTCCTCCGCCTGCACGCGCTGCAAGAGGAAGAAGGAAGCTTCCGCCGCCGCCTCCGCGTCTCGCGCTCGTTCAAGAAGCGTGGGCAAGCGCTCCTGGAGAAACTCCCCGCCGACGCGCGACCGGGGCCCTACCTCGAAGCCATCGTCAAGGACGACGGATAGACCAGTCAATATCTAGAGGTCGTGCCTCTTCTTCAATAAACTATATGAGGCCACCCGCCTCCTTCGGTATCGAAGGGAAGCCCCCTTGACGTGGCGGATGCCTCCGCTGCCGATCCGGAACTTGCCTCCCGCGGAAACGTGCTCGACCTGTACCTGTTTCCTGGGGCTTCCCCTTCATCTTACCCACACATTCTATGAGGTAGCGTCTCGGTGCGCGGAAGCGTGCCCCTCGTGGAGGAAGCGCAGAAGGCCGCCCGTCTCCTGCGCGAGCACGCCTTCGTGCGCATCCTCGCGCGCTCCGAGGATGCGGACGCCGCATGCGCGGCCGCCCTCCTCGCGCACGCGATGAGGCGCGAAGGCATCGACCTCCATGTGACGTGGGCCCTGCGCCTCGACGCGGCCGCCGCGGACCTGTTGGCCGAAGAGAAGAACGAAGCGCTCGTCCTCCTCGGGCTTGGTGGTGATGCCGTGGAGCGCGAGCCGATGGCGGGCCGCAAGCTCGTCATCGACCGCGACGAGGACACGTTGCCAGGCGAGGCGATCGTGCACGACGATGCCGCGCTCTCGTCGCTGGCCAGCATGGTGGCCGTCGCGCTATCACCACGGAACCTTGACCTCGCGCCGCTCGCGCTGGCCGGGGTGGTAGCGTCCCGACGGCATATCCTCGGGTGGATGGGGCTCGACGCGCGCATCCTAGAGGAAGCCGCCTCAAGCGGCGTCGTCCTGCACGCGACCGCGTTGAACCTCCGCGGCGGCACTCTCCTAACCGCACTCAGCGCGCTGGACGCGCCCTGCATCACTGGTCTCACTGGTCGTGCGCGCAGCGCGAAGAAGCTCGTGACAGACATGCAGCTCACGGGTGAAGCGCCACCCGACTCGCTCAACGCGTCCGACGCGGAGCGACTGGGCAGCCACCTCACGCTGCGGCTCCTCCAGCAAGGCGCCCCGGACGCGGCGCTCGACGCGCTCTTCCGCCCCAAGCTCGCGGCGCTCAAAGGACCGCACACGGGCTACGACGCATCCGAGCTGGCACTCCTCGCCGAGGCCGCGGCAGCGACGGGAAGGAGTGGTCTTGCGCTCGCCGCACTCTGGCCTGATGAGGCCGCGAGCGGCGAGCTATCAGAAACGGCGAACGTCGTCCGAGACGATCTCGTGGCCACGCTGCTCAAGGCCGAGCGCGAGCTGCACCACGAGGGCGCGCTCGCGTGGGCCGACGCCCCAAGCGCGCTCTTGTGCGCATCGCTCGCGGATCGCCTCGCGCTCGCGCTCGTGCCCGAGGGCAAGCTAGTGCTCGCCCGCGCGCCCATCGACGGCGGACTCGTCCGTGTGGCCCTCCGCTCGTTCGCGCCGACGCGAGACGTCGCCACGCTCGCGCGCGACGCCGCAAGGACGTGCGGTGGCTGGGCCACGGGCACGCGCCGCGAGGCGCGCGCGACCGTGCCGCTGGCTGAAGAGGAACGCTTCCGGAAGCTCCTCACGGAGGGCTACGCGTGAAGAGCAAGGGCACGCTCCGCCTGGGATTCGGGGGCGCTGCTGAGGCCCAACGTTTGGCGGACGCGCTCGCGCCCGAGAACGCACACTACCTATTGGCGCGTGTGGAGGGCAGCGTCCTCGTCCTGGACGCGAGCGCTGAGGCGCCCATGTCGCTCCTGCACACCCTGGACGACGCGCTCGCTTGCCTG
>JBAZZN010000119.1:0-7998 GCA_041658815.1 Thermoplasmatota archaeon | reverse complement strand
TGGGGCCACTGCGCGCTCGCGACCCCGCGCCAAGCGAGGCCGCGCGCACGCTAGGCGCTACACGCTGGCAACGGCTCGCGCTCGTGGAGCTGCCCGTGCTCGCGCCAGCGTTGCTCGTGGCGGGCGTCCTCGTCGCGAGCGTGAGCCTTGGTGAGTTTGGCGCCACTTTGGTCCTTCTTCGCCCTGAGTTCGCGACCCTCCCTGCCGAGGTGTACAAGCACTTGAGCGCGTCCAAGCCGGACGCGTGGCTTCTGCCCGAGTCCATGGCGCTTGCGACCGTGCTGCTTGCGCTGGACCTGGGCGCGTTCCTCTTGCTGGAACGCTTCCGGACGGGCAAGACGGGGGGATTCTGAACCATGCCTGATCTGCGATTCGACCACGTCACCAAGCGGTACGAGGACGGCTTCAGGTTCGACGACGTGAGCCTCGCTTTTCCAGACGGCTCACTCACAGTGCTCCTGGGCCCCAGCGGCTCGGGCAAGAGCACGATGCTCCGCCTCCTCGCCGGTCTCGAACCGCCCGATGGCGGGCACATCCTCCTCGGCGGCAATGATATCACTGACCTCCCAGCTGAGGCACGCGGCATCGGCCTCGTCTTCCAGGACGGCGCGCTCTTTCCTCACCTCAACGTGGCCGAGAACGTCGCCTTCGGCCTGCGCGTGAAGGGGGCAGACCGCGCTTCGCGCGACGAGCGCGTGCGCGAGATGCTCTCGCTCGTCGGCATCGAGGGCCTGCGCGAGCGACGCATCGAGCGCCTCTCGGGCGGCGAGCGGCAACGCGTCGCGCTCGCCCGCGCGCTCGCGCCTCGACCCGCAGTGCTCCTCTTCGACGAGCCCCTCGCCAGCCTCGACCGCAACCTGCGCGAGGAGCTGCGACGCGCGATCCGTCGCCTGCACGATGAGCTTCGGCTCACGAGCGTCTTCGTGACGCACGACCGCGAGGAAGCGCTCGCGCTCGCCGACAGGCTCGTCCTGCTTCAAGACGGCGCGGTGGTGGAAGAGGGCACACCGCGCGACGTGTTCCGATCCCCCAAGACGGATTTTGCCGCGCAGTTCCTTGGCTCGGCGAACGTGTTGGATGGCAAGCTCGTGCCATTCGACCACATCGGGCTCGTGAAGAATGCGGCTGGTCCGTGGCTCGTGCGCAGCGTGCGCTTCGCAGGGTTCCACGAGGAAGTCACGTTGGAGCGCCTTGCTGACGGGGTGCGCATCGAGGCGCGCACGCTCGTGGGTGAAGCCCCGCCGCCGGGTCAACGCGTGAGCATCACGATGGCTTCGCCGCGATAGTCTGCGTGGTCTGCGAGTCCGAGCCTTGGTTTTATACCAACGGACCTGAATGCGCGTCACAGTCAGGTGTCGCCATGGCAGTCGGGTTCGTTCTCATCAGCGCTGCGCCCTCCAAAGAGCACGAGGTCTATAACGCGCTCTTGAAAGTACCCGAGATCGTCGAGCTCCACCCACTCTTTGGCGAGTACGACCTCATCGCGAAGATCGAGGGTTCCGACTTCGACACGCTGGGGCACATCATCGTGAACAAGATCCGCACGATCGAAGGCGTCATGGACACCAAGACGCTCACCGGCACGCGCTTCTGAGGGGAATCACTTGGCTTGGTCCGACGCGGCCGCCGTGTTCAGTGGCGTGCTTGTACTCAGCTTTGGTGTGACCATCCTGCTCTCGGGCATGTTCACGAGCTACTTCGGCGCTGGCAAGAGCCGCAAGATCGGGCTTGGCCTAGTCATCGTCGGCCTCCTGACCCTCTTCGCCTGGACGACCATCACCTTTGGAGTCCAGGTCTTCACGAGCGTGGACGCTTGGAACGCCAGGCAGATGGGTACCGGCGTCGCCGCGCTTGTCGCGGGCATCGCTGGCAGCCTTGTCGCGATGGCGCTGTTCTTGTTCGCTATCATGAGAGCCTAAAGGGGAGTCCGGGGGTGAACCCCCAGACCCCCATTTTAGCCCGCGTACTTGTTGAGCGGCCCCTTCGCGTCGAGGAGCGCAAGGGTGGCGTTTTGGCAAAGCTTCGTGCCGCACTTCTCGTACTCGTCGAGGCTCGTGACCTCGGCCGCGGCGGCCTTCGTGAGAAGAGCGAGTCTCTCCGATGTGGGAAGCTTCGCGAGTGACGCCTGCGCAGCTTGGACGTCGGCGCGAGCCGATCTCAGGCTGACGGCGTCGAGCTTGCTGGCCGTGACGTCATTGTAGATGCGCGTGAGCTTGTCGTGCTGGGCGTTCATCTCCACGACGGCTGGGTCCTGCGGCGTGGACGACTTGCCGGCCAAGGAGATGCCGAAGCCGCCAGCGACGAGGATGACCGCGAGGATGACGGAAACAGCAGAGTTCGCGCCGTCGAAGAGCACTTGCTCGTACCCGACGTCGGGCCGGTCCGCAGTCCACACGAAGAACGTGAGGAGGAAGCCCAGAACGCCGACTAGCGCCCCCGCTATGCCGCTGATCCACCAACGCGTGATCGCGAAGTGAAGGCCACCGAGGGTGACGAGGCCCAGGAACGCTCCGAGGAGGACACGGGCGAGGAAGCGCATACGCTCGGCGAGCGGTTTGGGCCAAGCCCTATTTCAATCGTGGTCGGGGGGCCGAATGCCCCACGCGGCTCCCACAATGCTTATCCTGCGCTGGCCGGGCTTCCCTGAACGTGCCGCGTTGCGCCATCGGGCTCGTCCTCCTTGTCGTCCTGGTGGCCGGCTGCCTGGGCCAAGGCGCGCCACCCACGCCAGCGACCACGGATGGCGCGACGACGCCCCAGTCCGCCCCCGTGAACGACGATGGCACTGCCAAGGCCGCCGTCGTGAGCACCGGCGCGATGCCGCACATGCACGACTACTGGAAGGGGCGCGAGCGCGTCACGCTCTACGATGGCGAGCTCCAGCCCGACAACGAGAACGCGACGTTCGCAACGATCTTCCAAGTCATGTTCGGCCAGTCCATCGCTGCGGGTGGGATGGTGTGGGACTTGCCAGACGGCCAGACCGTGTACGAGGGAACGGGCTCGCTGGAGTTGACGGCCTCGTGGAGCGACCCCCGCGTGACCGGGGTCGGGTTCATCTATCATTTCTACCGCGGCGGCCAGAACGGCAATTGGCACACCGGCGGATCACTACCCAACGGCAAAGCGTTCAGCCTGCCGATCACGCCCGACATGACGGACATGCCCCATGCGAAGGTGAGCAAATGGGAGTTAGGCCTGGGCCCCGACAAGAGTCCAGGCATGCTGATGGGGCCGTTCCACCTCAAAGTCGATATCGTCCGCACGACGGACATCATGCTCTTCCCCGCGCACCCCGACTTCTGGCAAGGCGCGCACGAGCTCACAGTGTTCGATGGGGACCACCACGGCACGCAAGTGAGCTATGTCAAGCGCGCCGCGCAACCCGCCACGCAAGGCAACTTCACTGAGGACGAGGTCGCGCTCATCAAGAACGTCCCGATGGGCACGCTTGGCATGCGATTCGTCGTGAACGTGACGTCCGCCTCGTCCACGCCTGGCCAAGTCATCCAGCTTGGCCTCTTCGTTCGCGGCGCTGACACGACGAACATGCTCCGCTGCGAGGAGAAAGCGCTCGACAAGGTCCCCTCCACCGTCATTTGGGAGATCCCCGTCAAGATGGAGCAGACGGACTCCCCATACAACAACGCTTCTGACTGGAAGTTCCTCATCGAGCCCCAAACGAGCTTCACTGGCGCGGACGGCGCGTCCGGCGGCACGACGGACACAGACATCACTTGGCACGGCACGGTCCTCGCCATCGACCACGAGCTGAAGGAAGCGATGCCTTGCCGCACGAACGAGAACAGCTGATGGGGCGGGCTCACCGCAAGCGCCGCAGCCTCGTCTCCCACCCGGCCCACGCTGCGTGCTCCAGCGCGAGCTTACCCACGTCGCTGGGCTTGAGCATCCCGGCGTCGGTGGCGTAGCTCGTCACGAGCGTCGCTTCGGTGCGGTCGAAGTAGATGTTCCGCACGCCGACGCCCGGCGGTGGGTCGCTCCAGACCTCAGCAGATGCCTTCTCTTCCAGAGGCAGAGTGCTGCTGCTGCTGACCTTGAAACGGTCAGTGGCCGCGTAGAGCGGCGTGCCGGCGCGCTCGCACGCCAACGCGAGCAAGCGCGTGCCCACCTTGTTCACGAGCGCGCCGTCAGAGAGCACCGCGTCCGCGCCAACCAGCGCAAGGTCCGCCTCGCGCGCGTGCAGCCCCAGCGCGGCGTCCACGACGAGCACGACCTCCACGCCCTCCGCCGCGATGGCACGCGCGAGCTCGCGCCCCTCCAGCCCGGGGCGTCCCTCGGCCACGACGACACGCGTGAGCTGCCCGCCGCGCGCCGCCGCCCGGAGCGCCTTGGTGACCGTCTCGCTCGCGCTGTGCGTCAGCACGACGCCACGAGCGATGGCCGCCGCGTTCTTCGCCGCTGCGCTGCGGGCCTCCGTCGCGCGCTCGCGCGCCGCGGCCGCCGTGCGCGCAACGCGCGAGACCACGTCGCTTGCGCTCCCACCAAGCGCGTCGTTCATGGCGAGGTTCACGAGGTTCGAGATCACGGGCATGGACGGCCGCGCCGACCGCAACGAGCGCGCGAGCTCAACGAGCGACAAGAAGCCCGCGTGATCTTGCGTCGCTTCCGTGCCCGCTTTCGATAGTACGGCGAGCGCGTCGAGCGCCAGGTGCGACGCGCCCCGGTCGCGGTCGAGCACGATGGCCTCGACGCCGATGCGCCAGGAAGCGGGGAGCACGGGTCGCCGAGAAGGGGAGCCACAGATAAAACCGCGGAGGAATTATCAGTGCGGCGTGCATCGGCGGTCGTGCTCCAAATCCGCGCTCGCGTCATCGTCAAGCCGACCGAGGACGAGGCGCGCGTGGCGCAAGCGCTAACGAACATCTTCCCTGGCACCGTGCCAACGCGCGAGGGGGACCACCTTGTCGTGGAGGCTGCCGACCTCGCTCGCCTCCGGGAACTCATCCGCAATGGACGCATCCCGGACACTGCGCGCGGCGTGATGCTTGGTGGCTTGAGCGAGGATGGAATGCGCGCGAGCTTCCGCCTGGGCAAGCAAGCTGCAGCCGTTGGGCGCGCGCACTTCGGCTCGATCCGCGGCCCACTTGGCGATATCGATGTGGACATCGTGGGCACCGACCCGGGCGAGGTCGAGCGCGCCATCTACCACGCCGCGCCAGACACGACGGTCGCGGCGGAGCTTGCCGAAGTGCCCGCGTCGCAACGGCCGGCGCTTCCTTGATCAAGGAAACGGTCTGCCGTACGCCTTCTGATATCTGTCCAACGCTGCCTCGCGCGTGGGCAAGCCCGCTTGCGCGCCGATGGCTTCCACGGCGAAGGCACCCATGACTGACGCGAAGCGCGCGGCGCTCGCAAGGTCCGCGCCGCGGTCCAACGCGTAGAGGAAGCCCGCACGGTGCGAGTCGCCAGCGCCAGTGGGGTCGGCCACGCGGGCGCTCGCGGCTGGCACGTGCGTATGCGTGCCGCCCGCAGTGTGGACGAAGGTGCCGCCGTCCCCGCGCGTCTCGACGATCGTGCCGACTCCAAGCGCAAAGAGCTTGTCAAGCGGCAAGTCCGCTTGGATATCGAGCGCTTCGCGCTCGTGCTTGTTGAGGAAGAGGAGGTCCACATGCGGGAGGCACGCTTCAATCTCGGCGAGCGGGCGGTGATGGACCTCTTGGCCTGGGTCGAAGGAGACCCACGAGGCACGCTGCATGAGCGCAGGGTACAACGAGATCTCACCCGCACAGAAGTGCGCGCGGCCCAATTCGCCTGAGGCCGGTCGGAGCACGCGCGAGGCGCCCGAGTAGAAGTAGGTCATCTGCGCGCGGCCGCCCTCCTCCACGAACACGTACGCGCGCGACGTGGGCTCTTTGGTGCGCGTGAGCCACGCGAGGCCCACACCAGCGGCTTCCATAGCGCGCTCGTACGAGCTGCCCGCGAAATCTGCACCGACCGCAGCGAGAAGGCGCGGCGGGGCGCCAAGCTTGGCGAGCGCCATGGCGGCGTTCCCGCCTGTGCCGCCGAACAAGTCAGGCATCAGGCGGACGATGCCGCCGGTCGTTTCGGGGCGCGCGAGCTTGCCGACGAAAGCGAGCGTGTCCAGTGCCACTGTCCCGATGACGGTCAACGTCACGGGCTTGTGAGGCAGGTCGCGCGTGGAAAAACTTTGCACCACGTTCCCTCAGAAGGGGGGCCCATCGACCCTTGTGCCAGGACCGTTATGGCGGACCTGGAGGCCGAGTGATATGGGAAGCCCCATTGACGGTCACTCCGCCTCATACTCCCCCGGACGGTCTCGATAAGGTCATCCACGTGGTGGAGGCCACGACGCGTGACAACGGGAGCAGATCGCCGGCCATGGAGATCATCGAGGAGTCTCACGCCTTCGTGCTCGCTTGCGACGTTCCTTCCGCAGACCGAGAGGACATCCGGGTGGACGTGAGCCCCCACCGAGTCATCATCGCCGCCCTCCCACGCTCGTCGAACGATCCCACCCGCGGAACAGCTTCCACAGCGAGCTATCAGGACTTCGAACGAGCAGTGCCTCTTCCCGGCGAAGTGCGTCCCGAGCAAGCCGAAGCACGATTGAACAATGGGGTCCTCGAGGTCATCCTTCCCAAGAAGACGGCTGGCGGCGTGGGCGTTTACCGCATCCCCTCCCAGTAGCGCCCTTTTTGAGGTCCGGTCGGCTTCACGCCTTCCGATGGCGACGCGGCTGCAGCGCCTGCGCCGGGGCGGCGTGTTGGAGACGTTCGCCTTCGCGGGGCCAGCCTTTCGCCGCGTAGCCCCCGTGCTGCTCGCTGCGGTCGCCCTCCTTGGCCTCGCCGTCCGGCTCTACCCCACGCTCCGGTACGCGGTCTGGGGCTCCGACTCGGGCGAGTACATCTTCCTCACGCGGCAACTCGTCGAGACTGGCCACGTCACGTTCGCTTACCACGGCTGGGGACTAGCGTACCCGTACTTTCCCGGCCTCTTCGTGGTGAATGGCGCCGTGCACTCGGTGTTGGGCATCGACACGTTCCACGCCGCACTTTGGACCGCGCCGGTGCTCGCCGCGACCGTGCCCGCGCTCGTCGCGCTGCTTGCGTTCCGCGTGACGGGTGACGCGCGCGTGGGCATCGTGGCGGGCGCCTTCATCGCAGTGAGTGCCCTCGTCACTATCACGGCGAGCCACGCGATGCCCGGCACACTTGGCCAAGTCCTGATGCTGACGTTGCTCGTCCTGCTACCGGATGGGCACCGCGACAAGAAGCACTACGTCCTGTACGCACTCGTTGGCTTCGCGCTGGTGCTCACACACCACCTTACGACGTACTTCACGGTGGGCATGCTTGCGTTCGTGCCATTCTACCGCGAGCTATCGCAACGCACGCCGGACACGCATCGCCTCCGCGTCGAGGTCCCCCTCGCGGCCTACATGCTGGGGCTCGCCGGCGTTTGGTGGCTGCTCATCGCCGCGCCGTTCCGCGACCAGATCATCGGGAACGCCCTTCCTGTTCCCACGTGGCTCACGGTCCTCATCTTCCTCGTTGCGCTCGCGTCCTTGCCAGCGCTCGTCATCTGGAAGCGCCGTCGAAGCGAGTGGTACCACGCGCCGCACTACCCACCCTTCCGTCGCCAACTCATCGTCACGAGCACGACGACCATCGGTCTCTGGCTCGTCGTGCTCTTCCTCGTCGCCGTGCGGCTCCCAGGCAGCGCGATCCGCGTGGGCCCCCCCGCACTCCTCTACGTGCTGCCCGTGCTCGCGTTCCTCGCGTTCCTCCCGCTTGGCGCCGCCACGATGCGATTCCACCGACACGGCGCGCTCGCCCTCGGCTTCCTGTACGCGATCCTCGCGTCGCTCGCGTTCGCCATCCTCACGGACAGCCACGTCTTCTTCCCATTCAGGCACGTGGATTACATGGGCATGGCGATGGCGCCACTTGTGGGACTCGGCATGATGATGGTGTATGACCAGACGCTCGCGAGCCGCATCCCCGCAGACCGCCAGCG
>JBAZZN010000118.1:0-8035 GCA_041658815.1 Thermoplasmatota archaeon | reverse complement strand
GGAGACCCCTTCCGCCGCCATCTCCCATCCGCGCCTGCGGGCGCTCCCTCTGCGTGCGCGCTTGCGCGCGCACAGAAAAGATAGCACCGACGGTTGGGACTTTTCCGGCCATAAGCGGGCTCCTGCGTCGCAGATGAAACCTTCGCATTAGATGGACGCGCGCGCCGCGCGCGCGACGTTTCGAGTATTTCGCGAAGGTATCATCGCTCCGCAGGAGAAACGCAAGACGGCCGGAACGGACGACGGTCCGGTCGGTGTTCTCAGATGAGCAACCACGACAGCGGTAGCAAGGATTGCAAAGCGAACAACAAGTTGTCGATCGAGCGCGGGGTGTTCAACCTGGGCGTCTCGAACGCGGTCGAGCGCCAGGACCACATGGAAGCGCGCTCGAAGGCACGGGTCGACGGGTGCGACCCGATGAAGGACGACGGAGTCGCGACGTCTGGCTCGCGCGGGGTCAGCGCGAGGACGTTCCAGCGATGGGACGCGCGCGAGAAGCGGTTCAGGAAGTTCTACTACGACGCCATGAGCGAGAAGTGGGTCGAGCAGGACACGCGGCCGCGCTGGCAGCAGGACCTGGAGGCGTGCCGGGCGCGACTCGCCGCGAAGGGAAAGCTCCCTCGGGGGCGAGGCGCGTGATGCGGTTGCGCGATTTCCCGACGCGCAGCGGAGCTGGCGTCGGGTGGGTCGACCGCGTGTCGGTCGAGGCACGCTGCTGCCAGTACCAGTTCCACGCGCGCCGGACCGCGATCGTCGGACTGTTCCGCAACGTGGCATGCTCGCGTTGCGGGCGGCGCGCGTTCATCGTGGAAGCTACGAGCGACCGCGACTGGAGTGGCTGGAGCGGCGACCTCGCCGCTCGACGCGTCGAGACTGGCCGCGCACGGCGCGAGCACGAGACTCCCCCGGAGGTGCGGACGTGAACGACTTTCCCGAGTTCCTGGATTGCCGCGTGTGCGGCAAGCGCGGCCGAGTGACGGCCACGGGGCGCTTCCCGGATCACCGCATCGTGCGCGAGCGCTGTCCGGGAAGCGGGCAGTTCGTCGAGCGGTGGCTCGCGCAGCGCGAGCGCCGCGCGGTCGCGGCCGTGGCGCGGAGGTGGTCCGCGTGATGACCTCGCCGGTGATGACGCCGACGCGTCGGCAGATCGCGCGGCTCTTGTGGGCTCGGCCAGGTCTATCGAGGCGCAGCGTCGCGCGCGAGGTAGACCTCGATGACAGCACGGCCGCGTACCACTTGGATCGACTCGTTCGCGAGGGTGTCATCATCCAGGAGCGCGTCGGCCGCGTCGTCGCGCACTACCCAGTGGGCTGGGGAGACGCGAGGGCGCGCAAGTACGCGGCCCTCTCGGCCGACGCGCGCGTCGTGCTCGCGGCGCTCCAGGAGGAGTACGGGGCAATGCGCGCGGTGGACCTCGCGCGGCGACTCGACGTGCGCGTGAGCGTCATACGAGCCGCTCTCCACCTCGCTGTTCGGTCGAACCTCGCGCGTCGCGTGGGCCGCGGCAAGTACGAGGTGGTCGCGTGAACGCGTGCCTCGCGTGCGAAGCGCCGCTTGCCGCCTTCAAGGGGTTCTGCTCTTCAACGTGCGAAGGCATCTTCGCAGTGTCGACGACGAACGAGTGCAACGCGTGCCAGGAGAGCTACAGGCACGACGGGTACACGAAGGACGGGCGGGCCGTCATGGCGTGCCCGACGTGCGGCGAACGCTTCGAGTGCCACCCTTTGGAGGTGGCGTAGATGGGCAAGCGAGCCTCGGCGCTCTCGCGGATCGTGTGCTGGTACTGCGCGCACGAGTGGCTGACGCGCGGGCACAGAAGTGCGCGCTGTCCCTCGTGCAGGACGCTCAACCACGCGTCCAAGCGCGCGGTCGATGCGACAGTAGCGAGTCGCCGCTCGGGGGTGGCGTGAATGGGCGAACGGGGGAACATCGTGTTCCTCTTCGAGCCGGCGGAGGGTTCGACGGCCGCGCGGCGCGTGTACTTTTACACCCATTGGCGCGGGCACCTGGTCGCAGAGATTCTGCGGGAGGCCATGAACCACAAGGAGTTTTGGCCCGAGGGATTCGGCAAGCTCACCGGGACGGTTCGCGAAAGTTGCCGGTGGACGGATGTCTCGTACTTCGCGCGCGTCGTGTTCCACAAGCTTGCACGCGGCGACGAAGACGGTGTCCTCTCGTTCGGCATCGACGTGGACCGTACACTGCCCGACTACGACGAGCTCCACGTTGACGTGGAGAAGAAAGAGATCCGCCAGGTGCGCCTCGATCCCATCGACGGTAAGGAGGGCCGCTGGGAAGGGGTCGCGGAGGTGACGGTCGCAACGTGGACGTACGACGAGTTCGCCGTCGGCATGACGAAGGTCGCGCTTGATGACGACGCGGACTTGGGGGTGAGCCCTTGAGCGACGAGGAGATCGTCGAGTGCCCCAACTGCGCGGCCGAGTACGAGGCGGACTCGTACTGCGGCGATTGCGGGTACGACCAGGATGTCGGCGAGCTCGTCAAGGCCGACGCGGCGCCGAAGCCGGAGCCAGTGTACGCGCGGGCGACCCAAGCACGGTCGTTGCCGGTGCACGAAGCGGCGTGGTGCCCGTACTGCGTCGTGTGGCTGGGTACGTTCCCAAGCAAGGACGCAGCTCGCGCGTACGAGCGCTCCCTTGAGCATCATCCATTCGAGTTCTGCACACGACGCCAAGCGAGCTTGAACGGGAGTGAGGAGTGGCGCTTGCGTCACGAGGCCGGCAAGCGGGGCTCGCTTGCGATGGCCAAGCCTGGCGGTCCACGCGTGCCGCCCAAGGGGGCGATCGCGTGATGCGCGACGTGTACGCCGAAGTCACCGCGAAGATGATCGACGCGCTCGAAAGCGGCCTCATTCCTTGGCGCAAGCCATGGACTTCGATGGGCGCGCATCGGAACATGGTGAGCGGCCGCGAGTATCGCGGCATCAACGTGTTCCTCACCGCGCTCAGCGCCATGCGCGGGAACTACGCGTATCCGTGCTGGATCACGATGAAACAAGCGAATCGCTTGGGCGGGCGTGTCCGCGCGGGCGCGAAGGGCACGATGGTCGTGTTCTGGGAACCGCGCGTGGACGTGCGCAAGCTCGACAACGGCGAAGAGGAAGAACGCCGGCGGCTCGTGTTCAAGAAGTACTACGTCTGGAACGTTGAGCAGGTCGACGGCATCGTGCTCCCCGAGCTGCCAAAGCCCGCAGGCGCAGCGTCGCACGATGGCGCGGAGGCCCTCTGGGAAGGCTACACTGGCCGACCGGCACTCTTGCACGGCGGGAGCGCAGCGTTCTACGCGGCGGGACTGGACGCGATCCAACTCCCGCATCGGGCCGTGTTCGAGAGCACAAGTGCATGCTACCAGGTGCTCTTCCACGAGAGCATCCACTCGACGGGCGCGAAGAGCAGGCTGAACCGATCGACGCTGACGCAAGCTGGAAAGTTCGGCGACCCGAACTACAGCCAAGAAGAACTCGTGGCCGAAATGGGCGGTGCGATGCTGCTCGCGCGTGCGGGTCTCGAGCCGGCGTATGAGAACAGCGCGGCGTACCTGCGCGGGTGGCTCAAGGCGCTCAACGACGACCAGCGCCTCGTCGTCGTCGCCGCGCAAGGAGCCGAGAAGGCTGCGCGGTACGTGCTCGGCGAGAGCGAGCGCGTTGCTGCCGGGGTAGTCGAGGCGTCGGAGGCGAGTGCGTGACGCGCAGCACGAAGCGTTGCCTCCACTGCCGACTTCGGCTCCGCCGCGTCGCACGGCGCTGGCTCCACGCGACGCTCGATGCCGGGGCCGCGTGCGCGCAGTATCGCGGAGCGTCGTCAGCATGAGATCGACCAACGAGTGGCGGCGATTCTACGAGTCGCTTGGCCTCGTGGCGATCCCGCTCCGGCCTCGAGAGAAGCGTCCGCTGCGGAAGGGATGGACCTCGGGCGACGTCGGGCAGTGGGAGAAGGCGCCGGCTGAAGCGAATGTCGGCATCTTGACGGGTGTCATCTCGCGGAACCTCGTCGTGCTCGACTTCGACACGGGGGATGGACCCTTCGAGGTGCTTGGGCTGAGACCGCGCGAGCTGGCTTCGCGCACGATCGTCGTGAAGACGGCGCGGGGCTGGCACGTGTATGCCCGTTCGAGCGATACCGGAACGACGTCGCCGCGGTCGGGGCTCGACGTTCGAGGCGACGGTGCACTTGTGGCCGCGCCGCCCAGCATTCACCCATCGGGTAAGGTCTACGAGCTGGTCGGGCCCGCGCGGACGATCGCGGACCTGTCCTCGTTCTCGACGCCCGACATGCTCTCGCCCGCGACGGCGGCGGGTCCACTCGTCGTGGGCGGGGTCGACATGGCGCATTTGGAGGAGTGGATCTCCGCGCAGTGGCCCGCTCTGCAGGCAGCATGGGCGAAGCTGCATAGACCGCCCGATGGCGCGTCGTTCGACCCGAGCCGGGCAGACTTCGCCGTCGCGCGTTGCCTCTGGGAGGGCGGTTATTCGGCCGAGCAGGTCGCCGACATCCTGTGTGCGCTGCCGGGGTCACGCGCGCGCGAGCGCGGCCGCCCGTACGCGATGAGGACGGCCATCAAGGCTCGCGGTCAATTCCAAGAACGGCGGTCGTAGCGCGCTTGCGGCCTGTAAAGTATCACAAGTGGACCCATGGCCCACGTCCATGAGGACATGGCGGGGGGAGTGCCCGTTGCCCGTGTTTGGGAAATATGGGGGAACGATGGGTCGATGGCTGGAAAGAGTCAGAGACTCTTCCGGGACGACGGGGCCTCCCGACTCCCGGTCGCAGGTCCGCCGTGGACTGTATCTACAACTAGACGTCACTCGCCGGTGGAACACGCGTCCGCGCTGGAGAGCCTTCTCGGGCCGCAATCAAGATAATCGGGAAGGCCCTCCCTATGGTGCCCGACATCTTCGACACCGCAGTGCTTGAGCGCTCCTCAGACGCGACCCTGGCGCCCGCGTACCCCCCGGGGTCGCTCATGCGGCCACCCTGCGATTGGCAGCGACCGCGAGCTCGACGTCTCGCCAAGATCGCACGCGGAGCGGGTTGCGCTTCGTGGGGACGTCTCGATTGTAGGGGTGATCCATGAGGAGCGCCAGGCCGCCGTCCGCGGCCGCCATCAGGACGTTGTGGGGCGCGTCGTCCACAAGCACATCGTACCCTGTCTTGCGCGACGCGCCCATGACGAGTCCGTCGTGTGGAATTTGGTTGTGGGCGAGGAATGTTTCGGTTGACTTTCGTGCGGTCTCCTCGCGAGCCGTGACGACAAACACCTCGTGTCCTTCTTCCGCCCAGCCCTTCATGACGGCGCGCGCTTGCGGGTCGCGGGGCGGGAGCTGGTGGATGGCCTCGTCCGTGTCAATGGCTTGGAGTACGGTTCGGACGCACTGCCAGGTGAGGTTCTTCTCGCGGACTGCGCGGTACTGGAAGAAGTCCCAGTAGCGGAGCCCTTCGTCCTCGAGATCGATGCCGTGTGCATCGCGGAACCCGCGCAGGAGATAGGGGACGTGGTCGAAGAGGACGCCGTCGAAATCGACGGCGATCGTGAGCCTTTCCCGCCCAACCACGGATCGTCGCGCCGTGTCCTGGGGCGCCTCGGTCTGAATGATCCGTCCGCGGGCGTCAAGCCGCGCGGCGTTCGTTTCTGTCTTTGTGTTCATCGACCCCTGTTTGGCCGCGCGAGGCGAAAGCATCTCCCGATGGAGACGTAGAAGACGACTGATTCACCAGAGGTCGCCAATCAAATCGGAGCCGTCAAAGCTCTCTATAGGTCACCGGAATCTCCGGCGGACGTCTTCATGCCAAGCCAGGACGGGTGACTTGCCTATGCGCGAACGCGTGGTGATCGACATCCGGGAGTCCTACCACACGACCGCAAAGGAAGCGAGCTTGAGGATCCCCCTCGGCGCGCTGCTTGCCGATCCGACAAGGCTCCCGCGGGCGCAATCTTATGCCCTCGTGGGCCACGACGAGCGAGATGCGTCGTTCGCCGCCGGATTCCTTCGGGAACACGGCATCGACGCCACAACCCAGCGACATTGACGCGTCAGGCCTGCGTGTCGAGTCGGCGCTCGCCCGTCGCCATGTAGATCGTCTTCTCGGCGATCTTGCCCGCGTTGTCTCCCACGCGCTCGAGATGGCGAGCGACGAGGATGTATTGCGTACACTGCGTGATGTTGCGCGGCTCCTCGATCATGTACGTGAGGCACTCTCGGAAGATCTGGTCGTAAAGCCCGTCCACCTCGTCGTCGTCAGGCTGGATCGTCCGAGCCTTCACCGCATCGCGCGATTGGAACGCGTCGAGGCTCCGATCGAGGAGACCGACGGCCTTGTCCCGCATGATCGGGATGCCGACGAGTTTCCGCACATGCTCCTTTCCTTCGAGGGCGAGCGTCGCTTTCGCGATGTCGTACCCGTAGCGCCCGATGCGGTCCAAGTACGTGATGATCTTCAACGACGCGCCAAGCGTGCGCAGGTCCTTCGCCATGGGCTGATGGTGCGCGATGAGGTCGAGCGTACGCGCTTCAATCGCGACGTCGGCGTGGTTGATCTCCTGATTCATTGCGATGACACGCTTTGCGGCTTCGACATCGAGCGCGGCGAATGCTTCTACGCCTTCATGGACGCTCTTGCACGATAGCGCCCCCATCCGCGCGACGCGCGCGACGAGTTCATCAACGTCCTTGTGGAAGGTACGCTCCGGCATCAGCCGAACCTCCCGGTGATGTATGCCTCGGTGCGCTCGTCGCTGGGCTTTTCGAAGAGCGTTTTCGTCGGGCCGAACTCGATGAGGTCGCCGTTCAGAAAATAGGCTGAGTGATCGCTTGCCCTTGCCGCCTGCTGCATGTTGTGCGTGACGATCACGATGGTCACGTCCTTTTTGAGATCGTTCAAGAGATCCTCGATTTTCGCGGTCGCGATGGGATCCAAGGCGCTGGTGGGTTCATCCAAGAGCAGGATCTCCGGTTTCACGGCAAGGGCGCGCGCGATGCAGAGGCGCTGCTGTTGGCCACCGGAAAGGTCGGTGGCCGGCGCCTTGAGGCGGTCCTTTGCCTCGTCCCAGATGGCGGCGCGCTTGAGCGATTCCTCCACGCGCATCTTCACGTCCGCCCGCGAGAGGCCCAAGAGTCGGGGCCCAAAGGCGACGTTGTCGAAGATACTCATCGTAGGGAACGGGTTGGCCTTCTGGAAGACCATGCCGATCCGCCTTCGGATGTCCACCGGATCCACGCTGCTATCATAGATATTCTCGCCGTGGAAGAGGATCTCCCCTGTGACCCGTGCAGTCGGCGTGAGGTCATGGAGGAGGTTAAGCGCGCGAAGGAACGTCGACTTTCCGCATCCGGAGGGGCCGATGATGGCGGTGACTTCGTTCTGCGGGATCGCCAGGTCGATCCCGTGAAGGACTTCCTTATCCCCGAACGCGACACGGAGGTTCCGGGATTCGAGCATGATCGGCCTCACGAGGCGCTCCTCCGGGCATGCGTGAGAACTCGGACGAGCACGTTGGCGCCGAACACGAGAACGAAGAGCACGAGCGCAGCACCCCATGCTTGCGCTTGGTGCAGCGCGTCAGGCTGCGAGATGTCGAGGAAGATCGTCATGGGAATCGAGGCGACCGGCTTGTCCAAACCTTGGAAGTAGTTCACAACAAGCGGGGAGGTGAAGATGAGGGGCGCCGTCTCGCCCGCCACGCGAGCGGCCGCGATGATCGCGCCCGTGACGGTTCCAGCACGAGCCGCAGGGAGCGTCACTCGAAAGAGGGTTCGGCCATGGGTGGCTCCCAGGGCGACGCTTGCCTCACGGATGCTGTCAGGGACGGCAAGGAGTGACACTTCCGTCGTGCGCGCGACGACCGGGACGATCATGATCGCGAGGGCGAGGGCGCCCGCGAGGGCGGAGTAGTGCCCTTGGGTCAGTACGAGGACGGTGAACACGAAGAGGCCGACGACAATACTGGGGGTCGCGGCCATTGCGTCGAGGAGCACGCGAAACGAGGCGCCGACGGGCCCGCGGCGGCCATGCTCTGC
>JBAZZN010000117.1:0-8054 GCA_041658815.1 Thermoplasmatota archaeon | reverse complement strand
GAGTCGAGATCTCTGCAAGGGACAGAGGGTCGGTCGTGCCGGCCAGGAGCGTGATGATACGATCGTCGGTTCCAACTTCCATTATTCCAACATAATGAAATAACGGAATCATATTTGAGCTTGTTGAAGGTGGCGCGAGAAAAGCGAGAAAAGGAGAAAGATGGCGCCCGCAGGCGCCTCGTCAGAGCGTCGGCACCGTCACATCGACCGTCAACTGATAGACGCCCGGCTGCCGGTTCGTGGCGTGCGAGAAGTCGCTCGTGCTCACTTGCAGCGCGAGGTGATGGCCCGCAGGCAGCGAGTAGCCCACGCCCACGAGGTCGAGCGAACCGATGCCAGTCGAGATGGGTGAGATGGGCATGCGATACGCCTGCGTTTGGCCGTCGAGCACGGCGCCCGTGTCCGAGTCCACGAGGCGGAAGAAGAGGAACGCCTCCGTGCCCACGCCAGTCGCGTGCACTTGCACGTGGCCGGCTCCCGCGACGTGCAGGCCGTTCGCTCCAGCCGTAGCGATGGGGATGAGGCCGGAGCCGACGCCATCGTCCAGCAGCGGTGACTGTGCGGACTGGTCGAGGCCGCCCGCGCCTATGGAGAAGCCGCCGCCGCCCGTCGGGGCAGGCGTGGACGCCAGCAGGAGGTTCCCACTCGTCGTGAGCCACGTCGTGCCGACCGGCGGCCACGTGGCCGAGGATCGCCAGATGGCGTCGTTGGCGAACCACTCGACGTTCGCGCCGGTGCTCGTGCCATCCTGCTTCACGTAGTGGTCGAGCCAGTCCAGCACGGCGGCTTGCACATGCGCGTCATCGCTCGCGTAGGGGCAGCCCGAGTGGCCAAAGCAACCCAAGAGCAGCTTGGCGGGAACGCCGAACGATAGCAGCGAGCGATAGGTCGCCGTTGCTTCGTTCGCGTTGAAGAGCGTGTCGGGAAGCCCCTGCGTGAAGAGCGTGGGCGCCTTGATCTCGCTCACATACACTGAAGGTGAGCGCTCTCGCAGGCCCTCTGCGGCGTCGGGCGTCAAGCCGTTCGTCGCGTGGACCTCGGCGTACCACAACGGGAGATTGATGTCGTAGGCACCAGCCTGGGGGCCGGCCGGGTTACCGGGCACGAGGCCCAGCCCCGCTCCCGTCGCAGCGCCGCTGCCAAAGAGGACCGCGAGCCAATCCGTCTTGGGCACACCGTAGGGGCCAAGCGATTGGCGCAGGTCGTTCCAGGTGATGTCGGGCGTGATAGCGTCGATGCGGTGATCGAACGCGGCAGTCAGGAGCTGGATACCGCCGGCGTAGGAGCCGCCCGTCATGCCGACGCGCGGGTCGTTGACGCCGTCCATCTGGATCTGCGGCAGAGTCGCGAGCAGGTCGATGAGGGCTCTCGCATCACGCACTTCGTAGGCGGGGCTATCGAGCTCGACGACGCCGCCAGATTGGCCAAAGCCGCGCGAGTCCCAAGTGAGGACCGCGTAGCCGTGCGACAGCAACGCGCCAACCATGCCCGTCGTGGTCGTCTGGCGCGAACCGGACCAACCGTGCGTCATCAGGATGGCAGGGACCGGGTTCGAAGCACTCGCGCCAGCAGGCTCGAAGAGCGTGAACACGATCGGAGTGCCATCGAAGGAGTTGAGCACTCCCGTCGACTGCGTGGACGAGCCGGCGGACGCGGGAAGAGCAGACAGGATGGGAACGGCGAGCAATGCAAGGACGATGGAAAGAACGCGAACGATGGGCCTCAAGGTGAGACGCCTCCTCAAAGCACCAGGCGCCCAGCTTGGCTTCAAGATTCTGCGAGAAGAGACGTCGGATCTCCCCCATTGCAGAAGGGAACGCCCACAACGCTTTTCCCCCCACGCCCAGGCTTCCCTGGCGTGCGCCTGCCGGTCGCCATCGTGGCACTGCTGATGGTCCCACCCATCCTCGTGGGGTGCGTGACGCCCGGCAGCAACGTGGAGCCCACTGCCATTCACTTGTCGGCCGCCACGCTCGCGCCACTCAAGCCCGAGCAAGTCACGCTCACCATGAGGGACGGTGTGAAGCTGGACAACTGGGTCATCCGCCCAGACACCACCGAGAAAGTGCCCATCATCATCGAGAGCCGCCCCTACTTTGGCAACCTCGACCCGCCCGCAGCCCAAGGCGGCCAGAAGTTCAGCAAGTGGCTCGTCGATTACTTCGTGCCCCGCGGCTACGCCGTCGTGCTCCACAGCATCCGAGGCACGGGAGACTCCGAAGGCTGCTACGACCAAGGCGGCATCCAGGAACAACAAGACGAAGCCGCCACCATCGAGAAGTTCGCCACAATGGAGTGGGCCAACGGCAAGGTCGCCTCCATCGGCAAGTCCTACGGCGGCACCACGCCATGGGAAGCCGCCATCCAACAGCCACCGCACCTCACCACTATCGTGCCCATCGAAGGCATCACGCGGTGGTACGATTACCTCTGGACGAACGGCGCGTACTACGCCAACGGCGGCGACTTCAACGCCGAGTACACAGCCACCATCAGCCTAAACGTGGGCCCCGGCGTGCCCCCGCCCAGCACGACGCAGCTCCAGAACTACCCGGGCAAAGCATGCCAACGCCAAGCCGAAATGCAGAAAGCCGGCGTCGAAGCGGCCGCGACTGGAGACGAGACCGCGTGGTGGCAAGAACGCGACTACGCCAAGGGCATCGACAAGATCAACGCGGCCAACATCAGCGTGTACATCGTGCACGGCCTCCAAGATTGGAACGTCAAGCCCGACCAGATCGTGGACGTGTACAACAAGCTCACCGTGCCCAAGCGCCTCATGCTCGGCCAACAAGACCACCAGTACCCCCTCCGCGACGACTGGGGTACTGACCTCCTCGCCTGGTTCGACCACTACCTCAAAGGCGCCCAAAACGGCATCCTCCAAACGCCCCCCGTCATGGTCAGCGATTCCGACGGCAAGTGGCGCACCGAAAACGAATGGCCCCCACAACGCGCCACCCCAACGACGCTCCAACTCAGCGCCGACGGCAAGCTCGTCACGAGCAACGCCAAGACTGGTGACGTACCCTACTCCGCGGTCCCCGGCCAACCACCCAAGGACGGCACCACAGGGCCCGACCGCGCCATCTGGACGAGCGAGCCGCTCCCAGCGCCAACGCGCATCAGCGGCTCACCAACGCTCACATTCAACGCGACCTTCCTCGACCCCAAAGGACAAGTCGCGGCCACACTCTTCCTCGTCAACGACAGCGGCTGGCACGCCATCAGTTGGGCCGCCGCCACCGCGCGGCACCACAACGGCGCCCACAGACCCGAAACCATCACACCAAACCAAGTCGTATCGTTCCACCTCAAGTTCGAGCCCATGGAACAACCCCTCCCAACCGGCACGAGACTCGGCCTCGTCCTCTCCAGCACCAACGCCTTCGTACCAGCAGGCGGCGCCGGCAGCACCCAGATCGCGGCAGGCCCCACCGCCAAGCTCACCCTCCCCACGATCGAGAACGAACCCCCCCAGGAAGAGCCCCAGCCGACGATGAAAGCCGCAGCGGACTTGCCGTGGACGAGCTGAAGTGAAGCCGGGGGTGGCAGGAGTGAACATGACGGGTCGCAGGGGCCCCTGCGGCCGCAGGGTTCGCAGCGAACGGTCGGCCCCGTCCGAACTGGGCGTACCAACCGTGCCAAGCGTACCAACGGTACCAGCAGTGCCAACGGAACGCAGGGTTCCCTGTGTTCCCAGCACCCCCTGCAGGTAGTTTCGGCGTCCCACTTGCTGTGATGCCCGGATAAAGTCGATATGCCTGCGCGCGTTCTTCGCGTCGATGCCTCGCCCCGCGCGTCGTTCCGGCGGCTCTCGCCTTGCCATAGGGACCGTTCCCATCGCCCTCTCGACGATTTCGCTTCGTCTTTCGCGCAAGGAGCAATTCGATCGTGTGCAGTACCGCTTGTCTATGGAGCGTGGTCGGCGCGTGACGCAGTGGGAAACGGTGGATCATTTGCTTGATGCCGAGGAGCAGTTGAACGCCTAGTGGACAAACGTTGATGTCTGCCTCTTGCCGTCGTCGTTAGCGTGCTCCTGCACGTCCTGGCTCGTTACCCGTTCTTGCCTGAGGCGGGCCGGTTCATCGAGGAGCAGGGGCCGGCGCTGGATGACTTGCTTCACGAGCGCGTGTACGCGGGGGCTCGGGCTCGTGGCCGCGCGCGTGTGGTGGCCGCGCTTGAGGCTGCGGAGCTTCCGTCGTGGCCTTTGTCGGGTGAGTCGGGGCAGCGTGAGCTGCTCGAGGAATTGCTTTCGTACGCTTATGCGCGTATCCTCGTGAGCGCGATGGCTGATGCGTACGTCGTGCGTCGGCATGCGCTGGCTGAAGCCGTTCGTGTGCGCGATTTCCTTGTGGTGGAGGACGATCTTGGGGCGATCGTGGCCGCGGCCCAAGCGGTCTCCCTCGATTTCTCGGTGAGCGCTGGTGGGTTTCGCGCGCACTTCACGGAGTTCCTCAAACAGGCGGTGCACCTCAAGGACTTGGAGTGGAAGCTCGTGCGCCAGCCTCTGCGCGCGGGCGTCGTCGAGATGGACCGTGTCACGGTCGCGCGCCTCATCCAGGAGGCTCTGCGTCGGCGCATCGAGCAGGAGTTGCCGCGACCGCTGGACCCTGTCCTTGTGAAGTCGCTGGATGCGGACCTTGCGCCTATGCGTGAGGCAGCTCGCTTGCGGAAGGAGAAGATGCAGGTTGACCAATTCGGTGAGGTGGACCTGGGGCTGATCCCGCCGTGCATGCAGCACACCTTGGGGCAACTTCAGCGGGGGGAGAACGTGGCCCACTCTGCGCGTTTCGCCGTCACGAGCTTCCTGCACGCCATCGGGATGACGCCCGATGATATCATGAAGCTCTTTTCCCAGGCGCCCGATTTCAGGGAGAGCCTCACGCGCTATCAGGTCGAGCACATCACGGGCGTGACGTCGGGCACTGTGTACTCGCCGCCGTCTTGCCAAGCCATGCAGACGTTCGGCATCTGCTACAACGCTGATGACACGTGCCGCAGCCGCAAGAAGGATGGCTCTGCTCGTGTGACGCACCCGTTGAACTACTACCGATTCAAGGTGTGGCTGCGCGAGCGCGACAAGCCAGCACTCAAGCCCGCTCCCACGGGCGCTTGACGTCTGGCTTCTCGCCGTCTGCGATGCGGAACGTGACCCACCCCACGCGTCCTGATAGCACTGCGTCGCGGATCGCGCGCTGGTCCGCGCTCAGTTGCGAGCCGGCGGCCTTGATCTCGACGAAGTACACGGCGTCGCGCTCGAACTGCACGCCGTCGATGGGTTTGCCCAAGAAGCGGAATCCTTCGGGCGAGCTGAACGGCCAGCTTCGCATCCATGGCGCGAACTGCTCGGTGAGGTTGCCGTACTTGGCTGACTGCGAGCGCTTTTCTTTGCGAGTGGCGGCGAGGCGGCGGAGCGCCCAGACTGCGAGCACCCAGCTTGCAAGTAGGAGGAAGAAGACCGCGAGCACGGCGCCATCAGGCACGTCCATCGCGCTGGCGATCGCCGCTCTTGTGCATCAAGCCAAGAGTCCGGCGCCTTCTGCGTGGGCTACCACGCGGGCTTCAGCGTGTATAGTCCGGTGGGCATGTCCGCCACATAGACGACGCCTTCTCCTGGCTCGACGTCGAACACGAGCGGCGCGTCGGCAAGGTTGAACGCACCGCACGTCCGATCAGACACGGCGTGTGTTTCTGTGGGCTGGGGTTTCCATCCGTTGCTCACGTTGGGCTCGTACTGGCCCATGATGAGCGGGTGCTCGCGGTGCGCTTGCGTGCTGAGGTCAAGCGCCCACACTCCGCCGTGGTAGTACGCGAGGAGGAGCGTCGCGCCGTCGAAGCGCGGATTGTGCATGGAGTAGCGCAGCCCGTCAGCCGCATGTTCGCCGGGCGCGTGCCAGTGGCTGATGGTGTCGATGAAGCTGAGGTTCGTCGCGTCGAGCACGTACATCTCGCTGGGGTAGTCCTCCCAGTCCTCGGTCGTCACGACCGCGATGCGCTTTTCCTCGATGAACGAGACAGCGCCCGTGTGGATGTAGTACTTGCCCTCGGGGCGGTCCGGGATGTTCCAGCCAGCTATCTTCTGGGGGCTTGCGGGCTTGCTCACGTCCCATATCTCGAAGCCGCCTCCTCCGTTGCTCGCGTACATCAGGGTCTTGCTTGGCATGAGTTGGTCGTCCACGACGACGCTATCATGGCCGATGGGCGCCGTCCCGACGGGCTCGAGCCTTGGCTTTGCCCCCGCCTTGTTGATGTGGATGACGTTCTTGTCCGGCATCATGCCGAAGACGTAGTCCTCCCCGCCGATCCTGTGGACCGTGACGCTGTGCACGCCAGTCGATGGCAAGTAATCCACTGGGATCGGGTTCGCCTTGTCGCGCACGTCCATGAGGTAGAGTCCCGGCCCGGCGGGCGCGACGTGCCCCGCGCAGTCCACGGGCTCTGTACCGATGACCACGTAGTCCGCGTCCTTCGTCGCTTCCATGCTGCGGTCGCCGCCCATCGCGCCAGCGAAGCGGAAGCGCCCGACTTGCGTTGGGCGTTCGGGGGTGCTCACGTTGAAGATGAAGAGGCCGCCCTCGGCGTCTGCTTCTCCGCCGTACGAGATCGCGAAGAGCCAGTCGCCCTCCTTGTCCAGCGCGTGCGCGCCCGACGAGTGCGTTGCGGAGCCCGCGAGTGCCTGGTGGTCCGTCATCTCAAAATGATAGCTGTTCGTGTGGAGCGTCACGTCGCTGTGGTCATGCGTCTGGCCCATGGGGTCGGGGAACGGAAGCGACGTCGTGCCGTTTGCCATCATTGTGGTCTTCGCGTTGGGCGGCGAGGCGCAGCCAGCGAGTAGCGTTAGCAGACAGACTCCGATGACGAGCCTCACGCTGAGCCGACTTGCGGGAGGGGTGAAAGTCGTTGTGGCGGAAGCGGCGTGCAGTGATCCGCTTGCTGCCCCCAGACGTCGTATTACGATCGTAATACGGCATCGTGGCCCTGTGGCTCAACCGAGGCGTCGTGCCTTCGCTTCGGGGCAGGCGTCGAAGAACGCCTCCATCGCTGCTTGGGCGCGCGGCTTGTCCCCCTTGAAGCGTAGCGTCACGCGGCGCTCGCCGAAGTGCGGGTACGAACCGATCTCGACGTCCGCGAACCTGTGCGCCACGTCAGTCAATGGCTTCGCGAAGGCTGCCTCCGCCATCTCGATATCGACTTGCAATAGCCCCGTGGCGGATCCCGCCGGGAGCACCTTGCCAAGGATGGAATGCTCGAAGATAGCCTGCAACTCGGCAGGCACGCCAGGCACCACGATGAGCTTGTGGTCGCCCTCGCGCACGACGTAACCCAATGCGGCTCCCACTGGGTTCTCCAGCACTTCGCTTCCCTCGGGCACGGACACCATCTTCTTGGCCGCGTCGAGCGTGCTTTGTGGGTGCTTGCCGCGCGCGTCGTAGCGCGCCATGAGCAGGGCCCACGCGGGTTCGTCCACCACGAGGCGGCGGTGGAAGCGGTCCGCCACGCACTCGGTCGTGCGGTCGTCGTGCGTTGGGCCGAGCCCCCCCGCCATGAAAACGATATCTACGCTCGTCAGCACTTCGTCGATGGCGTGGATGATCGCGTGGCGCTCGTCTGGCACGACGGTGATGCGGCGCAAGCGGTGCCCCAGCGCGGTGAGTCGCTGCGCGAGGTAGTAGCCGTTCGCGTCGCGCGTGTGGCCAGCGAGTAGTTCGTCGCCAACAAGGATGACCGCGCACTGCACGACCACTCGCAACGGTATCCCTCCGGATGAACCGCTCGGCTTCAGGGGCCAGCTGCTTGGTGGACGTCATGATATCACGTTGGCCGGGGGCGCCCCTGAACAACGAGTCGCCAAGGGGGGTTTCCAAAGGGGGCGCTCCCTCCTAAGGGGCGGCCGAGGCGAGCGAAGCGAGCCGAGAGCGGGGGGTCTCGGCATGCGACGAAGTGTACACTCTGGAAAAGAAAGTGATCGCCCGCGTCCAAGAGAATCTGCTACTGGGGGAGGCTGTTGCTTGGAGGCTGGGAGGCTGCTGCCATGCGGTTGGTCCGCGGGC
>JBAZZN010000116.1:0-8145 GCA_041658815.1 Thermoplasmatota archaeon | reverse complement strand
AAGAGATGATCATCGCTCATGGGGGTTGTGCACGGGGTAACCAAAACCATATGTTCGATGCCTCTCCATGGAGCCGTAAGATGGATGGTATCTTTCCCGGAAGGTTGCCTTTGCCCGTCCTCGCCGTCGAGCCTAGACGGGCGCGCGAGCTCGTCGAACGCCAGAACGCACTCATCGTTGATGTGAGAGAGCCTGACGAGTGGGCCGACGCCCGCATTCCTGGCGCTCTCCACATTCCGCTTGGCCAGATCGAGGCACGCGTCGGGGAGATCCCACGAGACCGCCCTGTCATCCTTCAATGCCGCAGCGGCAACCGCAGCGCTGGAGCCACGCGTGCGCTCCTCGAACTCGGCTTCACCAACGTGCACAACCTCGAAGGCGGCATCGGAGACTGGGCGGCGGACGGACTTCCCATGGAATACGGGGGTGAATGATATGCCGCGTGTCCTCCTGAGCTCGGTCCTCTTCGTTGGGGCGCTGCGTCGGTTCTTCGGCGGGGGCGCCCCGTTGGAGAACGTCGGCGCCGCCGACGCCCGACGTCTCCAGCTCGAGGAAGGCGCCATCTTGGTCGATGTCCGCGAGCTGCATGAGTGGCGCGGCGGGCACGCTCCCCAAGCCAAGCACATCCCGCTGGGCGAGATCGAGGGGAAGATGGTGCAGCTCGACAAGGGGAAGACCATCATCGTGACCTGCGCGAGCGGTATGCGCAGCCGGGCCGGCGCCAGGAAGCTCCTCGCAAGTGGTTTCCCGCGTGTGCTCAACCTTAGCGGCGGCATGAACGCGTGGCGGGCGGCGCGCTTGCCGATGCAGAAGTGATCCGTATGCTTGCTCCACTTCAGACGCTCTTCCTCTTCGACGCGCTACGCCGACTGCTCGGAACGGCGAAGAGCATCGACGCGCTCGAAGCCAAGAAGCTCATCGACACCACGCCGGGCATCGTGATCCTGGACGTGCGGAAAGATGGCGAGTACCGCGGAGGGCATCTCCCCCGCGCGCAACATGCGCCGCATGGCCTCATGGGCGCCCGCGCGAAGCGCATGGATCCCAACGTGACATACTTGCTCTATTGCAAGAGCGGTGCTCGAAGCGGCAAGGCCGCGGCCGCGCTCATGAAGCACGGCTTTCGCGACGTCTACACGCTCCACGGTGGAGTCGGCGCGTGGCAAAGGTACGGATTCCCCCTCGCCAAGCGATAGGAGATGACACCATGACGAACCCGATCCCCGACCTCCGAATGAAGAAGACCGAGTACGGAATCTATCGCAGCACCCGCGCGACCTTTGAGGAAGCCGTTCAACGCACGCGCGATGCGCTCCAGGCGGAAGGCTTCGGCATCATCACCGAGATCGACGCGCGCGCGACGTTCAAGAAGAAGCTGGACGTCGACTTCCCGAACTACGTCATCCTCGGCGCCTGCGCCCCCAAGCTGGCCCACGAAGCCCTCTCCACGGAGCCCGACATCGGCCTCCTCCTGCCATGCAACGTCACGGTGCACGATGCGGGGAACGAGATCCAGATCAGCGCGATCAAGCCCACCACCCTGTTCAACCGACTCGTTCAGAACCCCGACGTCTCGAAGCTCGCCGACGACGTCGAAGCCCGGCTCACTCGCGCGCTCGACCGCGCCATCGCGTGAACGCCCATGACGCACAAATGCCGCAGGTGCGGACGAGACTTCCGCACCTCGACCGATCTTCAACGCCACCGCGTCAAGGAGCATCGCGCCTCGCGCGGGACGTCTCGCAAGCTCCCCTGGATCGTTGGCGCGCTCGTGCTGCTGACAGGTGCCGTCGGAGCCGTCGCCATCTTGAACGCTCCAAGCGCCTCGACGAGCGCATTCGAGCTCGAGGACGAACCGCGCATCGGCCGCGACGACGCACCCGTCACGCTCGTCATGTTCGAGGACCCCAGCTGCCCCTACTGCCGAAAGTTCCACCACAGCGAAGCGGGGCCGAGCACCTTCCAGCAGCTCGTCGACACCTACGCGGCCGACGGCACGCTACGCATCTACTACAAGGAATTCCTCGCCGCCAAGCCATGGGGACAGGCAGGCGCCATCGCGCAAGAATGCGCGTACACCTTCGGCAACGACGCGTTCTGGAACGTCACAGCCAAGTTCTATCGCGACGCGCCCGACCTCGACACTGGCAATGTGCGCGCGTTCGCGATGAGGTATGCCCGCGAAGAAGGGATCGAGACGGGCCCCTTCGAGGCGTGCCTTGCCGACGACGCAGCGCTCATCGAGGTGCGCAACGACATGCGTGCCGGCGAGAAGCTTGGCGTGGGCGGCACGCCCGCATACTTCGTCGTGGCGTCAGACGGCACGAGCGAGCTGATCGTGGGGCCGCAACCGTTCGACACGTTCGCGCAGGCGATCGAACGAGCGAAGGCGAAGGTGTCCTTGTGACACCCCTCAGGCATGCGATCTTCCTGACGGGCCTCACCGGCAGCCTCATTCTCGTGCTGGCGGCGAGCGGCTTCCTCCTCGGCGCGAACGCTACGCGCGCCGCCGCTCCCGTCGCGATCACTCTTCCGCTCGCGTTCCTCGGCGGGATGCTTGCGCTCTTGAGCCCATGCAGCGGCATGCTGCTCCCCGCCTTCTTCGCGTACACCTTCGCCCAGCCGCGCCGACTCCTTCTAGCCACGTACACGTTCTATCTGGGCCTCGCCACAGTCTTCGTCCCGCTCGGCTTCGCGTCGAGCCTTCTGGCGCGGTGGCTGCGCGCCGCGCCGGACACGCTCTACATGATCGGCGGCTTGACGCTCATCGTGCTTGGTGCGCTCGCCCTCGCGCCCCGCGGCGCTTCGCGCATCATGCTCCCCGGGGCGCCGGCCCTCCTCGCGCGCACGCAAGCTTCACCACTCGAAACCTGGAGACCCTATCTTCTTGGGATGACATTCGGCGTTGCCACCACGAGCTGCATCGCGCCCATCCTCGGCGGCCTCGCGGCTCTCGCAGCGACGGGCGGCGTTACCGCGCTCCAGTCCATCCCTCTCTTCCTGACGTTCGCGCTGGGCATCGCGACGCCCTTGTTCCTCTTGGCGCTCGCCAGCCACAAGAGAGCCGCAAAGCTCGCCCGACGCTGGAGCACCCGCACGATCGCGCTCCCGTGGGGCCAGGTCCCGCTCACGCAAGCGATCACGGGTTTCCTCCTGCTGGGGCTCGGCGTGCTCTTCATCGCCACTCGCGGCACCGTCGGCCTTACAGCGTGGTACGAGCGCGCAGGCGCGACGGACCTCGCATACGGGGCGAGCCAATTCCTGCTCACGCACTCAGGCGTCGCGACCCTTGCCGCGCTCGGTGCCGTCGCGCTCGTGGCCGCGGGGGCGTGGTTCGCACGGATCGACCGCACGAAGCAGCCTGTGGACAAAGAGAGGGCGCCGGAGCGCACGCCATAAGATCGTGCGCCCTCGCCCCTCCAGGCGCGAACGCACGGTCGTCTTCTGCCGCTTCGGATCCGGGCACGAGGCGACGGCGCCCTTCGGCTAGCCTTTCATACCGTCTGCACGATCGTGGACGCGTGGGCGCCTCGCGCCGGCTGTGGCATCTGTTCGTCGGCACGCGCGGAGGGATCCAGCGCGCTCGCCTCGTCCGGCTCATCGAGACCCGGCCGTACAACGCGAACGAACTCGCGGTGGCCGTCGGGCTCGACTACAAGACCGTGCGCTATCACCTGCGGGTCCTTGTCGACAACGACGTGCTCATCGCATCGGGGGACCGATACGGGACTCTCTATTTTTGGAGCGCGTCGATGACGGACAACAGAGAAGGGTGGCGACAGATCTGGAAGAGCATGGAGAAAAACCCTATGATCAGCGCAAGCGAAGAAGGGGAGCACGGTAAGCATGCTGGGTAAGTACTGGATCGCGACCATCGTGCTCTCCGCCATCGCCTTCAGCCTTGCGCTTGGCCTCCTCATCGTCTACACCAGGAACTGGAGGGCTGCGCCCAGCCGCTTCTCGCGCGGGCTTCTCGTTTTCTCCGGGTTCGCGGTCCTCGCGAACGCGTTCAGCGTGGTCGCCTTCTACTTCCTCGCGCAGGACTACGGCGCGGAGGTGGCTCTACCGCTGCTTGGCATCAAGGTCTCGGAGAGCGCCGCGTACGGGGCGCTCTTCCGGGTGACGTGGGAGTAGATCTGGGAAAACACGGGCAACCTGTGGGAAGCCGTGGAGAAAAAGAGGATGCGCGCATCCGCGGACTTCCGATTGGCCCGACTCGTATGATCTGCCTTGCCTCTCCCCGCGTAGCGATCCTGACTGCCCTTGCCTTCGTCATTGCGCCCGCTCTTTCAGGATGCCTCAGCGATGACGCGGCACCCGAGGCCGGGACGCCGGTCCCAACGACTCCGATGAACGGAGCGACCCCCACCCGGAGCGGAAGCGACGCTCCGACCGACGCAGGCTCCATCGGATACGGGGTCACTCTCACATCGTCGCCTCCCGCGACCGCTTCACCCTTCTCGCCGATCGAGATCCGCTGGACCCTCTCCGGCCCCCCAGGATCCACGCCGCACACGGCCATCCACGCGGACACAATGCCCCACCCGGACGCCGCGACCCTCTCCCCGGCCGCTTATCCGCAGAGCTACTACCCGGGCCCGGGACCGTATGCGATTCCGGGCGACTACGCTGCGAAGCTCACGCTTCCGGCCGCCGGCGTCCTCTACCTACGCCCGCACGCTATCATCTCCGGCCAGCAAGTGTGGGGCGAAGAAGCCACCATCCGCGTCGTGGGCCCCGCCTCGACCGGCGTCTCGCTCTTGAAGTATCCGCCCTCCGCGAAAGCGGGCGTGCCTTTCGAGATCGAGTGGCGCGTCGACACGGCTGGTGCGGCGAGCACGCCGCACACGGCGATCCACTACGGAGCCACCGCGGTCCAGAAGTCGACCGCGGAGCTGAAGCCCACCGACTATCCCCGCGCGACCACATTCCAGAACGGCTCTCTCCCCGCGACCTTCCGCGCGACCATCATGCCCACCGAACTAGGTATTCTGTACTTCCGCGGTCACGCCATCGTAGATGGAAAGGCATCCTGGACGGAGGAAGTGGCCCTCGCGGTGGGATTACCTGACGCTGCCAACGTCATTCTCGCGAGCCTGCCCGCGAGCTTCGCGCCCGGGACGCCCTTCGAAGTGAAGTGGCGCGTGAACCTCCCCGCGAACGCCACAGGGAAAACGACGCCACACAGCGCCGTCCACTTCGGACCAGGATCCGCTGCGACAAAAACCCCGAATGAACTCACGCCCAAGACCTACCCCTACGCTACGCCCTTCCTCAACGGGACGGTTCCAGCCACCTTCGCTTCGATAATGACCGTACCCGAGGGCGAGGAGACGACTTTCCTGCGCGCGCACGTCATCCTGGATGGCGTCCACTTCTGGTCCGACGAGAGCCGCCTGACGATTGCGAGGAGCTGAGGCGGCTGCACGGGCGCAGCCTCGCCACGCTGGGGACCGTCTTCCTCGCCTTCGCGGCCGCCGGCCTCGCCGGACCGACGGTGGCGGCGCAAGAGGGGCCCTTGATGGTAGACATGCAAGACTTCGAGTTCGCGCCCGCGACGATCATCGTCACTCCGGGTGCCCGCGTGGCGTTCCGCAATCTCGACGACCAGGTCCACACCGCAACGAGCGCCACTGTCGGCTTCGACACAGGTAACATTGGGCCTGATCAAAGCGGGACGATCGTCGCGCCGAGCGCGCCCGGCGAGTACGCTTTCTATTGCGTCCATCACGCGGCCATCGGCGAAGGCGGCACCTACGAGGGGATGGTCGGAACACTAGCAATTGAAGACTTGGGGGCGGACCCTGCCGCCAAGCCGACTCCGGAACCGACGCCCCTCGAGCTCATTGGCCTCGCCACAGCGCTTGCGATTTTTCTGCCCTCCCGATGGCGGTTGGCCAAACGGCGGCGGTGACGTTTGAATGGCGTTGCCTATCCCGCCAGCGCTACGGCGCCCTCGTTCAGTCCAGCACGATGCCGAGTGACCGGCCCAGTACGTATGTCAGTGCGGCGGCCCCCATTCCGACGAGCACCATCTCGGTGCCGCTGCGAACGAGGGGCGCGAGGCTGACGACCGCCCGGAGGATCCCGGCGAGGAAGAGCCCGATGGCGGTCACAGCGACGCTTGTGAGCACGGCTGCTGAGATCGGCAGGAGCAGGAACGGAATGATCGGCAGGAGCCCGGCGACGAAGAAGGCGACGCCAGTGAGGAGGGCGAGCCGGAGCGGTTTCTCCATCTGCTCGTCTTGGGCTGCGTCTCGTGCAAGACAGCACGAGTGAAAGCGTCCGGATCGCGAGTCAGGCGCTCCAGAGCTGCTTCGGCTTCCTGGTCTGTAAGCCCCCTTGCGAGGAGCGATCCGCGCAGTTGGGCCCGCTTAAGTTGGGGCGCTACGGCGACCGCCTCGCGTTCGAGACGTGCTTGCGCGGTTGCGGCATCTTGCTCGGCGCGCACAGAGGCGTAGTTGGAGCCTGCCGGTGATGCGGCGCCCGCGAGGAGACCTGCGGCCCCCGCGATGAGTACGGGCGTCGTGGCACCTGTTGCACCGGCCACGCCAGCCACCAGCGGCAGGATACTCGCCATTCCGTCGTTTGCCCCAAGCACGACGCTTCGCAGGCTCCCGACCGTGGCACCGATCTCGCGGGCCGCGCGAAAAAGCTCGAACTCGTGTCCGATCTCCTCGGGGAGAATGCGGGAAAACGCCTCTTCGGCGCCAGGGTAATCCCAGCGGGCCGCTTGGCCCCTGTACTTCGCGATCCCATCTACTTCAGCCTTGTGCAGAAGCGGCATCACTGAGGCCATACCAAAGATGTGTGCGAGCGCGTGAAAGAGCCGGTGTTCGATGAGGTGCCGTGGCTTGGGCAGTGTGCGCCCTTGGTCTTGCAGGAGACGCGCCCACAGCCCCGCGTGCTCGTCCTCGTAGGTCGTCAGTTCTCGCAGGAGTCTGGCCCGGTCTTCGTCGCCGGACCGGGTGGCGCGCTCCGCTAGGGCTCGGTATAGCCAAGCGCTCGACCGCTCGTCGAGAAAGTTTGCTTCGACCTCCCGCAGCGCATCGGTCGTCCACGCGGTGGGGGGCGGCGAGGTGCCGCCATCATGCTCGATGATAAGGGAGCATTGATGAGGAGCGATATAAGCAGAATCCTCGGTCGCCCTCATCCTCTGGACTCCCATTGGATCGAGCGCTTCCTTGCAGGCGAGAACCTGGACCCGCAACGGCCGATCCAAAAGGCCTCCGCCATCTTGACCCCCCCCTTTTGGTCAATACTCCTTATTATTCGCCCTGCCAAAGGAGTGCATTCCTTTAGTCGTACACGGACTTGTCCTTGTACGACTAAGAAGGAAGATGCACTCCAATTGGCAAGGTGCGGAACGACTCAAGGAATCGCTGGCTCCAAAAAAAACCTAAACCCTTAACCAAAAAGTCCCCCAAAAAATCCTAAACCAAACCACTGGCGCCATCGGACCCACCGGCTCCGATAAACACACGCCACCACGCGCCCTCATCAGGCGCAATGCTCCGCTTCCTCGCCTTCCTCGTGGCGCGCTTCCTCACCGTCGCCATGTGCGGATTCTGCCACGCACCAGAGCACGCCTACGACGAGCTCAACGACCACCCCGACATCGATCGCCACGGCCTCTGCCCCGACGCGCACGAACGCCTCCTCATAGCGCGCACCCCCAGGCCCATCGAGTCCAACACGCTCCACGCCTGGGACGAGACCACGCACACCTGGACCGCGTACCGCGTCAAGGGCCCTTGCCAAGCTTGCCAAGCGCCCACCTGGCGCCACGCCCACGAGACGAACGCGCTCATGCTCTGCCGCCAATGCGCCGCCAAGCACGTCACGCTCAGCACCGCCCCAGTCTACTACCACGGCACGCCGCCCACGCCAGAACAGATCGCGCACGCTCAAAGCCAGCTCCCCCGCCAAGGCCCAACGCCCCGCGGCTGGCTCACATTCAACGAGCACGAGATCCACAACACGCGAGACTACGAAGCTCTCCCGGGCCCCCGCGCCTACATGCCGCGCCCGCTGGCGTACCCACGCTCGGGCATCGAAATCGCTCGCGCGGTCAAGCCCATCCCAGCCGCCGCACCCTGGGAGTGATATTCCGTGCCCCGCGGCAACCCCAAGTCCCTCCGAGAA
>JBAZZN010000115.1:0-8219 GCA_041658815.1 Thermoplasmatota archaeon | reverse complement strand
TGCCCACCACACCCGCACCATCCAGCGCAGGCAACTCACTATCTGGCCCCATCGGACTCACCCACCACGTCAACCGCGCATCCAACGCATACCCAGGGTTCACCATCTTCGTCACGTCCCGCGTAACGCCACCAAACGTTGCACGCGGTGGCGCACCCGGTAACCCCTCAGGCATCGGAAGGCCCCCTTGGCTCCAGAAGCCAGTGTGCGCCGCCGTCTGACCAGATGGTTGCTCACCGAACGTCTGCTGCGACTCGCCCCACCACCAAAGCCTGTTGGCGGTGCAGTTGTTCGCCTGGTCATACCGTGGGTCCCCCCACGTTTCATCATAGAGGCTCCGACTATACACTGCGGGGTCCCCGTGGTCTGCGACCGTGTTGAAGGACGACTGACTAATGCTGAAATTGGTCACCGAGTCCCACTCTCGGTGTACCACGACACCATTCCAGTACCCCTCAAAGGCGCTCTGGTTGATGCTCAACACGCCGCCAGTGCCAATCGTGGGGTCACGGTTGAACCCAACCCGCCCCATAAGGGGCCCAACGTACACGAGCGCAGGCTCATCCTGACCGTACCCGTCACGACGGAAGTACGTCGCGTACGCCTCAACCACAGAACCACTCGTGACCACAAGCCCCGTCCCGAAGTTGTACTTGATGTCACTCGCACTCACGTTGCCCGTACTATTCTCCTCGAAGAGCACCCCCGCGACGCGACCAAGCTCAATGTCCACCCCATCCAAGTGAACATCATGCGAATCCACAATGTGGACCCCCACAGCTAGAGTATCCCACCACTGAGGACGAACCGGAACATCATAATAGTCACCAATGCCCCCGCCGAACACGCCCCCCTGGCATGAAGGTGCAGTCACTCTACCTGCCCACGGGTCATGCCCCGCATACGTTCGGATGTTCGTCAAGTTCACGTTATCCGTCCGCAGGACCAAGAACGCCTCCGGATACGCATCATTCACCGCACCAGGGTAACGGTCCATCGTGAGTGCACGATTCACCATGTCCACTTGCGCCCCACTCACCCACCACGGACTAAGAGCCGTACCCGCCCCCATGATGCCACGCACATCATACGGACGCCCAAGATAACAATCCGTCGGCGCCCCATCCACAAACGCCACAGGCCCCTGCGACGCACCACTCCCCACCGCCCACGGATTCTGAGCGCACGACAACGACGCCGCAGCACCCGTATCCACGACACCTGGCATGACGATGACGGCCCCGAACACGACCAGCAACGCCACGAACCTGCTCCTAAGACCTTCCTGATGTTTCATGGTACTCAACTCCCCAGCATGATAGCGGCGCACGCCGATAGTTTGGATCGGCCGAGGATCGAACGCGTGCCTTTCCCTGCGCGCTGCGAGGCTCCTTCATTCCGCTTCAACATTGGCCACCCAAGTGTCAGATAGTTCACCCATACGCTCTGGGCATGTGTGTCTCCCCGTGGGGAGACACAGAGAGTGACATCCCCCGCGGGGGCGTACCGAGCGTGAGAGGGGACCTAAGGGATCGTAGGGAGCGTGGGGCAAGTTGCTACAGAAGATCGTCGTCGTCCTCGTTGGCCTCATCATGTCGCTAGTGGGAGCCCTCTCTCCTACTGGGCTCTTCGCTTCGAAGGCAAACGACGTGGTCGGCCTCGACGCGAAGGACGCGATCGACCAGACGCTCGCCACCGTGCGCACGGCGGACTCGTCCGCCTTTGCGAAGCTCTCCATCCTCTGGGCCGAGGCTGACGGCCACCGCGTGACGGAGGACGCGTGGGGCACGGGCGAGGTCAAGGAAATGCGCTTCAAGATCGGCGTCAAGGACGTCGATGGCCTCTCCATGGCCGTTGGCGACAAGCTCGTTCCACTTCACCCCACGGACGTCATCACCGTCCGCATGTTCAACGGCGACTTCGCGTACCGCAACACGGGCACGTCAACCGCCACCATCCAACTCCAAGGCACCGTGAAGACGACCCTCCTCAACGGGGGCTCGCCCACGGGCAAGCTCACCACTGCGACCGGCGGCGTCTTCCCCCAAACGACCGACCAGTCCGGGAACGTGCACCGTCCCGTCGGCGACGTGCAGCGCGTCGCGTTCGTGACGCTGGGCACGGGCAAGGACATCGACACGGTGGCGGTGCAAAGCGGCGGCGCGCGCCTCGTGACGACGGACGACTCGACCCCCAGCGCTTCCCCCAGCACCGCGGGCAACATGCTCGCGAAGTGGGTCAAGATCGAAGGCAGGAGCGTCCAGGAGTACACTTGGGGCGACGGCTCGGTGGAGCGCATCGAGTTCCAGGCCCAAGCGGCTGACGGAACGACCGCGCTGCTCAGCTTCGATGCCAAGGCGACGGCGGCGCCACAGGGCGCGCACGTCCTCGTCCGCAACTTCACGGGCGAGTACCTCGTGTACCAAGTGAGCGGCGGCCAGCTGCGCCTCCGCCTCGACGGGTACGCCGAGGCCGTAACGACCGGCGCTGAGGGTGGTCTCCCCATCGAGAAGGCGCCCGGCATCCCGCTTCCGGCCTTCGAGGTCGCCCCGCAACCGGCACGCACGACGGACGTCGTGAAGTTCAAGGACCGGAGCACCGACGACGGCATCCTCGTGTACTGGCGCTGGAACTTCGGCGACGGCTCGAGCGCCGCCCTTCAGGACCCCACGCACCGCTACGCGCGGCCAGGCGTGTACAACGTCACGCTCAACGTCACGGACGACGACTTGCGCACCATCGAAACCACGCGTTCGCTCGTCATCAACAACGCGGAGCCCGTGCCCGATTACGACATGCTTCCCCGCGTCGTCACCACGGACACGCTCGTCGCGTTCACGGACCACAGCATCGACCCGGATGGCCTCGTCACGAACTGGTCGTGGAGCTTCGGCGACGGACAAACGTCGTACGCTCGTCACCCCAACCACCACTTCGTGAAGTCTGGCACGCTCCCAGTCTCGCTCACCATCACGGATGACCTCGGGGGCAAGACGACGCTCACCAAGCAAGTGCTCGTGAGGAACGCGCCACCCCGCGCGAACTTCGAGTACGCACCAACCCGCGTGCTTGCGAACGTGCCCATCCACTTCCACAGCACAAGCACTGACAAGGACGGCACCGTCGTGGACTCCAAGTGGAGCTTTGGTACTGGTGGCGCCGCAGCGGCCCGCGGGAGCGACGTCACGTACAAGTTCCCCCACCCCGGAATGTTCGACGTCACGCTGACCGTCACGGACGACGGCGGCGATGCCGACGCGGTGACGACGGTCGTCTTCGTCATCAACACGCCCCCGGTTCCCGAGTTCACTTACTCGCCCCATGACCTCACGGCAGGCGTGAACGCGACCTTCGATGGGCGCGACTCGAACGACACCGACGGCTTCATCATCCTCAACGAGTGGACCTTCGACGACGGCACGGGCACCGAGATCAGCCGCATGATCGGCCAATGCACGAACGCGGGCCCCGCGGACAAGGACTGCCAAGCTCAGATCAACCAAGACACCACGTACGACCCGTTCACCACGAGCACGGCGAACCGGAACGTCGGCTACACGCCGCCGCCGCTCTACGCGCCGCCGCCACCGATCACGCACGCTTTCCGGACCCGGGGCGAGTACAACGTGACGCTGTGCGTGACGGACAACCTGCTCAACCAGACCTGCACGACAAACAGCGTGCTCGTCAACAACTCGGGGCCACTCGCTCGCATCGGCATCGAGCCCAGTCATGCCGCGCGCGGCCAAGCGATCCTCTTTGCGGACCAGACGGTGGACCTCGACGGCGACCCGCACGCGATCGTGAAGTGGGTCTTCGACGGCGTCATAGACGCCAGCACGAGCAACACGCTCGCCAAGAGCTACCCCGACTTGGGCAGCCACACCGTGACGCTCGTGGTGCAGGACCCATTGGGCGCCATGGGCACCGCCACGCGCTCCTACAGCGTGGAGAACGTCGCGCCCGTCATCCGCACGCTTGGCGTGAGCGACACCCAGCCGCCAGCCAACGTCTCGGTCCACTTCGCCGCCGACGCGTACGACCCCGACAACAGCCCGGGGGGGCTGAACTACACGTGGGTCATCAGCGATGGCTCCACGCTTTACGGAAGCGGGGTGGATCACGCTTTCACGTTGCCCGGCGACGTCGTGGTCATCCTCACGGTACGCGACCTAGAGGACGGGGTCGCGGTGGGCACAAAGACGCTGCGCGTGCATCTCGCTCCTCCTGTCCCTGACTTCACTTGGTCACCGACCATCGAGCCAACCGTGGGGCACAACACCACGTTCAACGACACGTCCACGCCCACGAGCGGCCCCATCACGAAGTGGGTGTGGGACTTTGGTGACCACACGTCATTCTCGACCACCGATCCCGCCAAGCGGAACACCACGCACAAGTTCGCGGGACCTTGCGACACTGAAATGCGCACCTGCGCTGTCACGCTCACGATATCGTCCGACGGCCAACCAGACGTCTGGGTCTCCAAGACCATCCGCATCAATTCGCCGCCTCAAGCAGGTTTCTACTTCTTGCAGGGGACCTACGCGGTCCACCAGGCCGTCACGTTCCATGACGCGGCCAGCGACCCAGACGGCAACGAGACGATCGATCACCGCGTCTGGAACTTTGGCGATGGCACCGGCAACATCACGTGGAACGAGAGCACGATCGACCACACGTTCGTCACGCCAGGCCAGCACACCGTCACGCAGTACGTCATCGACGACCATGGCATCGTGGACAGCCTCGCCAAGTTCATCAACCTCAACGACGCGGCCCCCACCGCCGCCTGGATCGTGGACCCAAGCACGCCAACCATGGCGAACACGAACGTCCACTTCATCTCGCAAGGCCACGCGACTGATCCCGACGGGAACGGGACCATCACGTTCTGGAGCTGGGACTTCGGCGACGGCACGCCCCTCCTCGCTGGCACGGTCCCAAGCACGTACCAGAACCCCGTCCACGTGTTCGCGTCCAGCGGCATCTACCGCGTGACGCTCGTCGTGGGCGATGGCAGCATGAACAGCGGCGGCTCGCCCAGGGTCCTGCGCGTCACCGCGGACCACCAGGTCCCATTCCTCCTGAACGCGACACTCCCCTCGGGCCAAAGCGTGAACCTCTTCGCGGACCCCTACGAGCCCAAGCTCATGCTGCACGCCGTGGGCGGCGGCCCTCCAGTCACCCTCACGAAGGCGAACCTCGCGCCCGCGACGGGTGGCGCCCTGTTCACGCTGCAGCCTGGCCAGTGGGCGCACGGCGACGACGTGCAAGTCGAGTTGCGCGTTGAGATCGACAGAGTCGCGTACGTCACGAAGAACTTCATCTCGTCAGACTCGGACGGCAAAGCCGACCCGCAGACAGGGGACATCTCACCGATCCCCGTGCACTTCGACGTGCCGCTCCCCCTCACCGCGAGCGTCATGGCGGAGCCGGACGACGACCAGGGCATCATCACAAAGCAAGGACCCGGCTACCGCGACGGCACCGTGTACCACAGCATGACGAGCCCATTCCACGGGAAGGGACACGTCGCCTACGTGGACGGCTCCACGCCAGGCGGCATCCCCGCCATCGACGCGGACCTCATCGTCCAGCTGCGCTTCATCCCGCTGTACCCGCCTGCACCATTCGACGGCACGACCGTGCGCGACTCCTTCAACGTGGACACTCCCATCTTCGGATGGTGCATCGCAGACCGCGAGGTCACCGACGTGAACGGCAACTTCACGTGGAGCGCGACCGCCAGTGATTGCCTCGGCCAGCCCAGCATCTTCCTCCCAGGGCACTGGGAAGTCCGCGTCGTCGCATCGCACCCCGGCTCGAGGTCCACCACCAGCGAGCCGTGGACCATCTTCGTGGACCCCACGGGATCGCTCGCGACGCTATACATGCCCTAAACATTGATGCAGAACGCCTGACCTCGCGGCCACCATGCGCCCGCCGGACCCCACAAGCATCGAGAAGGCCGCGGAGGTGCTGCGCAGGCTCCGCCAGTACAGCCGGCTCACGGTCGAAGGCATCGAGCACGTCCCGGCGGGCCCATGCATCCTTGTCGCGAACCACACCGGATGGGCCGGCCTCGACTACGCGAACCTCTTCATCACGGTGTACGACGGCATCCACCGCGCGCCACGCGTCGCCGTGCACCCGTCGTTCTTCCGCGTGCCGGCGCTGCGCGACCTGGGAGAGCGCCTCGGCTTCTTCGAAGTGAGCGTGCAGACGTCCGCACAGATCCTTGATGAGAAGGGCATCGTCACGTTCTTCCCCGAAGCAGAGAACGGGAACTTCAAGCCCTTCTGGAAACGCTATCAGCTCCAGGAGTTCAAGCCGGGATTCGCTCGCGTCGCCCTCGCGACCGAAGCGCCGATCGTGCCCGTCGTCATCGTGGGAGGCGAGGACGCGAATCCCAGCTTGGGAAAGCTCCACATCAAGCACGACCTAGGCAATATCCCCGTCCCGCTCCCCCTCAATCTGTTCCCCCTTCCAGTCAAATGGCGCATCAGCTTCATGGAGCCCATCGACCCGGCGCGCTACCTCAACGACGAGTCCCCCGACAAGGACCACGCTGAGACAATCGCGCGCGACGTCCGCGCCGCCATGCAAGAAGAGCTGGACCGGCAAGTCGCGAAGCGCGGCAACCCGTGGCTGTGAAGTCACAGGACTTCCCATTGGTTCCGCGCCGCCGGCACGAGTTCATCGCGCTTGAGGCACCCGAGTTCGGTCACGTAACTTGTGATCAGCGCGTGCGGCGTCACATCGAAAACTGGATTCCGGATGTGGACGCCCGCGGGCAAGTCCCCCGGCTTTGCGACCTCCACGGCCCCCCGCTCCTCGATAGGAACGTCCGCGCCAGTCGCCGCGCGCGGGTGCAGCTTGAACGTCTCGGCGCAGCAATGAAAAGGCACCTTCTTCTCGTGGGCGAGTTGCGCGAGCCCCGCCGTACCGATCTTGTTCACGACGTCCCCGTTCTGGGCGAGCGAATCTGCCCCCACGAGAACGAGATCAGCCTCACCGAGCAACGTCCACATCGCGCTATCCACCGCGAAGGACGTGTCGATGCCGACCTCGTGGAGCTGCTTGGCCGTCAGGAGGCCCTGCCGCCACGGCCGCGTCTCGAGCGCGATGGCTTGGAACCGCTTCCCTTGCCTGTGGGCCTCGACCATCGGCGTGATGGCGCCTTGCGAGTTGCAGATCGTGAGCACGACGCTTCCATCTGAGATGAGGGCCGCACCGTGCCGACCGATGTCGGTGAGCGCGGCCCCGGCGCGGCGCGTGAACTCGCTTGCCGCTTCCTGCAACGCTGCGCGCGCCGAGACGACGGATCCCGGGGGGCGAGCCCCCCGGGCCCCCCCTCTTGCGCGCCGCACCACGAACTCCACCGCGTTGGGCAGCGAGACCGCGGTGGGGCGAGCCGCCACAAGCGTCAACGCCGCATGGTCGAGCGCCGCATCACTCCCATCCCACGAGGCCGCGAACTCGCTAAGCGCGGCCGCCGCGTGCTTGCCGATGAGCGCTGCGCCACGCACGCGCATGCTGCGGATGTCGTCGGCAGCCTTCGATACGGGGTCCACAGGGGAAGTGCTTTCGTCGCAGGCATGAGCGTTCCGGCTTGGTGCTTGGGACCGTGCAGTCAACCAACATCGTGGACACCGGCCTGAACGGGCTGGTTTCCGCGCGAGTCGGGGGCTGCACAGTGAATGGGTCGGCGTCTCGTTGGCAGGTTCGGAGAAACGATGCCGAGCGAGACGTCGTGGGAGGAGCGGAGCCTCTCCCCACAGTGATACCGCCCGTCGCAACGCTCATCTAGGGCGTGCTCCTCGCGGGGGTCGTGCTCACCATCATTCTCGCGGAGGCCGAGCTCGAGCTCGTGCCCGACTCCATCAAGGGGCACTCGCAGGTCACCGCCGCCGCGCGTCACCGCGACCGTCGCCCCGCGCGGACGCTCCTCGATTCGAGCTTGCACCACGACGCGATGCACCACTTGAGCGAGGGAGAGCGCCGCGGTCGCCCTGACCTCGCGCACTTCTCGCTCATCCTCGCGCTTGACAGCGCGTTGAACCAGGCCGATGGCCTCCGCATCGTCGTCCACACGAGGAACGACGAGCGCATCGCGGTCAATCCCGACACGCGTCTCATGCGGAACTACCCGCGATTCGTGGGGCTCATGGAGAAGTTGTTCCAGGACTTGGGCACGGAGCGCGCCGCCGCGAACC
>JBAZZN010000114.1:0-8231 GCA_041658815.1 Thermoplasmatota archaeon | reverse complement strand
ACGTCTGAGCGCGTGACCCCAGGCAGGCATCCGCTGCTGAGCGGCGGCGTGACCAACGCATGGCCCAGGAAGGCGAACACGTTGGCTTGGGTGGCTTCCACCACGAAGCCGTCCCCGTCCACGAAGATGGCGTCGTCGGCCCCAGCTTCCTCTGCTGCGATGCGCGCGAGCACGTTGGCGACGTAGTCCACCGTCTTCACGCCTGTCACGCCAGTATGGGGGAACGGGGCCGTGACGACGTTCACCCTCGCGGGCACGGGCGGCACGGGCACCGCCGTCACGAGCGCCGTCGGTGGACCAGCGCCGCGTGGCGACGCGCCTCGGCCTCCGGGTCCGCGCGTGAGCGTCACGCGGACCGCCGCCTCAGAAAGGCCGTTCGCGCGTAGCACGTCCCTGATCGCTTCCGCCAAGCCCTCGGGGAAGGCGAGGCGCATGCGCGCGCAGCCCGCACGCAGGCGCGCGAGGTGCTCCTCTTGACGATAGCATCGCCCGTCGTACGCCCGCATCGTCTCGAACACGCCATCGCCCAATAGGAGGCCGCGGTCGAAGGGCGAGATGCGTGCTTCGTCCTCCGGCACGAGCTTGCCGTTCAGCCAAACGATCCTCATCGGGGGCCTCGCGTCGGGCGGCACTCACCAAGACGCAAAGACCCCAAGACTCCAACCACCGAGGATTCTTTCGTTTGGAGTCTTGGGGTCTTCGGATCTTGGCGTTTGGGGCGCGCGGGACCCGCCAGCATCACAAATCGCCCCCAAGCGCCCGCAGCATGCCCTTCGCCTTCGCGAGCGTCTCCTCGTACTCGCGCGTGGGGACGCTGTCCTGCACGATGCCAGCGCCGATTTGCACGTGCACGCGCCCCTTGCGCGCGAGGAGCGTTCGGATGAGGATGTTCACGTCCGCATCGCCGTCGGGCCCGATCCACGCGAGGCTCCCCGTGTACACGCCACGGCGTTGTGACTCGATCTCTTCGATGATCTCCATCGCGCGCACCTTGGGGGCGCCAGTGATCGTGCCGCCCGGGAAGAGCGCCCGTATCGCATCCACGACGTCTTTTCCATCAGCCAAGTCCGCCTTCACGGTGGAGACGAGGTGGTGCACAGAAGCGTAGCTTTCCACGTCGAGCAAGCGTGGCACGCACACGCTTCCAAACGCCGCCACGCGGCCAAGGTCGTTGCGTGCGAGGTCCACGAGCATGACGTGCTCGGCCTGCTCCTTCGCGTCGCCGCGGAGTTCCACCGCGAGGCGGGAGTCCTCGGCGGCGTCGTCGCTGCGCTTGCGCGTGCCAGCGATGGGCTTGGCTTCCAGCGTGCGGCCGCAAAGGCGGAACAGACGCTCGGGCGATGATGACAGCACTGCGAAGCCGCCCGCGTCGCCCGGCAGCGGCCCGCTCGAGAAGTAGGCCGCGTACGGCGCAGGATTCGCCACACGCAAGCGACCATAGAGTTCGACGGGGTGCAGCATCGTCGCTGTCTCAAGACGGTGGCTGAGGTTGACCTGGAAGACGTCCCCCACGCGCACGTGCTCCTTGGCGCAGAGCACCATCTGCTCGAACTCCTTGGGGCTCGTGCGGTGCGTGATCGGGGAGAAGGCTTCTTCCCCCCGCAGCGGAAGCGGAGGTGTGACGCACTTGTCCACGAGCGAATCGAAGCGGTGGAAGAGGAGGAGGGGCACGCACGTGTCGTCCTGAGTGCGGTCCGGGATGCGCTCGATGAGGCGCCCCGCATCGTACGACAAGAGCCCGATGACGTGCCTGCCATCGCTATCACGAACGAAGGTGCGGAGCGCGTCCCACGGCACATCAAGGCTCGTGCGCCACGCGGTGCCGGGGCCATCGCGATGCCACACCGCGCCGTCGCTCGTGACGCACAGTGAGGCGCTTGGCCTTGCCGCGACGACCCCCCACTCTCCATCGAGCAGGACGCAAGCTTCGCCGTCGCTGCGGTTCGCCACGCGGCGAAGAAGCTCGAATGGCGCGTCGTCCACGCGGAAGCGACCCGGCGAGGGGGTTAAAAGCCAGTGGGGTGGCCCTTGCGGCAACGCACACGCTCCCTACCAGGGAACGCGTGGAACGGGGGAGGGAACGAGGCACGGGGAACGACCCGGGATTCAAGACGCCCCCGTAAGGGGAATCCTGAAATAGCCACCCACGACCATGGGGCATTGCTGCGTTCGCGTTGCACGCGTCCGCAGTTCCCACATCCGTGGGAGACTGGTGAATCCAATGAAGCTCGCAAGCTGCGACAACTGCGCGCACCGCAAGGAAAGCACGGCCAGTGCCTGCTCCCTGGCGTTGGAACCCGCCGAAGGCGAGTTCCTCTGCCACCGCTACGCCATGACGACCACGTTCCGTGACGAGGTCATCGCGCTGGCCCAGAAGGAGTTCGAGCGCGACGTCAACCAAGCCATGCTGACGATCGCCGTCGCACGCGCGGAAAAGGAGTCGGCGTTCGCCGGGTGAACGGGCGATACGTCAGAACGGCAGAGCCGCATCACTTGCGGAGCAGCGTCGCGACCACTTCCATGAGGCTCGCTGGCTCCTCGATGCACCGCCTCGCGCTGCGGCGCACCGCATCGTTCATGGGCCACACGGCGATGCTGTCGCCCACGCGCTGGAAGACGGGCACGTCGTTGGTGCCGTTCCCCACGTGCGCGACCGTGCTTGGCACTATCCTGCGCGCCTTGAGCAGCCGCTCCAGGTTCGCCCACTTGTCATGCTGCAATTGGTAGCCGCCGGCCACGCGGCCGTGCTTCACCTCGGCGCTCGTGCACACGAGGTCGTCAACACCGAAGATCTCGCGCGTGATGTTCACGAGGAAATCCGGCTGGTCAGTCGTGACGACCACGCGCACGCCCGCGTCGTGTAGGCGCTGCACGGCGTCAGCGATCCCGGGCGTCCAGTGGGCGCTCGCTCGCAGCGCGTCAAGCATCTCGTCCACTCGGCGGCCCACGAAGTGCTTGTAGTCCGCGTGGAACGTCTCCTCCGCAGTCATCTCGCCCGCGAAGTACGCGCGCGTCGTCTCCACCAGCTTGTCAGCGAAGCCGAGTGGCTCCGCGACGGCGTTGAAGATGGCGGGATGGATGAGCGTGCCGTCCAAGTCGAGCGAGACGAGCTTCAGTGACATGTGGTCTCCCTCGACTGACACGCCTTGCCCGAGGCTCGTATTACGTTCGTATTACACGCGGGAGATGTCACGCAGGCATCCTTCCACCAACACCCTCGACGAGCACGCACGCGCGGCAGCGCGCGCCGCTCGTGGGTTCGCCACAAGCGTCGCAAGCGCGAAGCGCGCTCCCGCTGTGAAGCAGCGGCGCGAGGCGGTCGTAGCCTGCCACGAGCGCGTGCCGCGTGCCGGGCTCCTTCTCCTCAAGGTCCAGCAGGAGATCACGGAATCGTCCACGCGTGGCCTCCACACTGTAGGGACACTCACCGTCATGGAATTCCCAGCCGCGCAATATCGCGTAGAGCGCTACCTCCTTCTCGGGGATGAGGCGCAGCGGCAGCACGCGCGGGATAAGGCCCGGCTGGACCCGTTCTGGGCGGTGGGGGCCCATGCGCGCGAGGCGCTCCGTGTCTCCGCGCAAGTGATTCATGAGGATGCTTTGCGCGTAGTCATCCAGGTTGTGGCCGGTGGCGAGGTGAGTGGCCCGCACGCGCTTGGCCGCCTCGTTGAGATTCCGCCGTCGCAGCACGCCGCAGTAAGCGCACGGCGCAAGCGTGCGCAGCGGGTTCGCTACCATTTTGTCCATCGTGACGCCCGCCGTCTCCTCGTAGGAAAGCACGTGGTGCTCGATGCCCAACTCCTTGCAGTGCCGCGCCGCGGCCTCGACGCTGGGCGGGCGATAGCTCGCGATGCCCTCGTCGATGGTGACCGCCGATAGGTGGATGCGCGGGTTCGCACCAAGCGCCTCGTGGAGGAGGCGCAGCGTGACGACGCTGTCCTTGCCGCCAGACAAAGCCACCGCGACACGCGCTTCCCTGAGGAATGGGCCTTGTTTTCGAAGCTCGCGGCGCACGCGCTTCTCGACGCTCGCGCGGAAGTGCTCGTCACAGAGGTGCTCGCCGCTGTAGCGAGCGAAGTACACTGCCGATCCGCCGCACGAGCAGGATGACAACCGAGTGCCCAGGCGGCTCCTTGCACATGAGCGCTTGGCCGAAGCGACGAGGGAAATGTTCATCCGAGAATACATTTCCCCCTTGGGAAACATGTTTGACATGGGTCCGAGGGCAGCCAAGTGTGGGGTGGCAGCCAAGGCAGCTTCATCGGACATGGCAGCCAAGGCTGCCGTGGCGGTGCTGGCTAACGAGGCTGCCTTGCGGCGGGCGCGAGCGAATCCGAGCATCGGGGATTGAGCAGTGGCCGTTATTGGAACTTTGCGAATTCCTCTTCCGGCACGCGCGCGAGCCGGAGGATCCCCTTGAGTGTTCCCACCTTCAGCTCCGGGTGAAGGGGAACCACAGTGCCCACTCGGTTCGGGCCATCCCCCTTCTGGAGGACTGCGTGGCTTCCCCGCTGGCGCACCACACGAAACCCGAACCGGTTGCAAAGGATCTTCAGGCAATCACGGCCTTACATTGGTCTAAGAGTCCGCAACTTCCTCGACCTCGAAGGTGGTCACGAAGGAACGACCTTCGTGCACAGCCGGGAACTGCTCCAAGTAGAGTTCCGTGGCCTCCTTCAGGTTCGCAAGTGCCTCCTCCAGCGTGGAGCCTTGTGACGTCGTGCCCACCTCGGGGCACGTCGCGACAAAGGCGCTGTCTTCCGTGAAGACGACGGCCGTGAGGGTGCGCACGAACAGGACTTTCCACCGAACCCCATGAACGTATGGGTAGGCCAAGATGATGCACACAGGGGGTGGACGAAGCTACGCTTGGGCCCGGTGGTCTTCATGAATCCTACCATGGGTGCGGTAGCGTCACTTTTGCACCTTCTTTCCCAATTCCTCGCTCCGCTTCGTTGCGGCTTCGACCGCGTCGATGAGGATCGCGCGGAGGCCTCCGCGTTCCATCGTGTGGAGCGCGGTGATCGCTGTGCCGCCGGGCGACGTGACGCGGTCCTTGAGCGCTGCGGGGTGTTCCTTGCTGGTTTGCGCCATCTTGGCGGCGCCAAGCACTGTCTGGAGCGTGAGCGCCATGCTTACTTCGCGCGAGAGGCCGACCTTGACGCCGGCGTCCGCGAGTCCCTCGATGACTTGGAAGATGTACATGGGCCCCGTGCCGCTGAGGCCCGTCACGGCGTCCATGAGGTACTCGTCCACGTCCACGACGATGCCGACGCTCTCGAAGATGGCTCGCGCCGTTGCAACGTCCTCCGCGGTCGCGCTGGTGCCTTTGCAGATTGCGGTCGCGCCTGCGTCCACGTGCACGGGCAGGTTGGGCATGGCGCGTACGACGTGCGCGCCTGGGAGCGCTGCTTCGATGGCGGCCGTAGTGATGCCTGCCGCGATGCTGATGACGAGCTTGCTGCGCGCGACGCTCGCGATCTCGTCCATCACCTTGGGCAGGAGCTGGGGCTTCACGCTGAGCACGATGACGTCTGCGTTCGCGGCCGCCTTCTTGTTGTCCGTGTGCGCTTCGATGCGGAGGTCCTTCGCCAGGTCCGTGGCCTTCTCCGTTTGGCGCGTCGTGGCGATGATGTCCTCGGGGCGGGCCCACTTTGCTTTGAGCATGCCGCGCAGGAGCGCGCGACCCATGCTGCCTGCTCCAAGCACCGCCACTTTTCGGTCCATGGTCTTGCGATCCGGGCGCGGCTAAGTAAGGGTATGGGAATCGTCCTGCGGGGCAAGCACCTTCAAGCGCTTTGCCTCCATCGTCCGGACCGATGCGTCTTACCGCTTTGGGCACCGCAGCTGCGGGGTTGCCCAGGGCGGGCGACGCGGGCAGCGGGCACTTGCTTGAGCATGGCTCCACGCGCATCCTGCTTGACTGTGGCGGGGGGGTGCTGGGGAACCTCGTGAGGCACACGCCTCTTGAGAGCGTGAGTGCCGTGTTCCTGTCGCACTTGCACAACGACCATGTGGCGGACCTCTATCCGATCGCGTTGTGGGCCCGCTTCACGAAGCGTCAGCTCCCGGTCTTTGGGCCGCCCGGCACGCGCACTCTGCTCTACCGCTGGTTCAGCCTCTTCGCGAGCGACCCTGACCCTTACGTCGAGGCGCTCAAGCTCACCGAAGTGACCGAGTGGGCGCCCTACAGCGTGGGCAGTCTCAAGTTCATGCCGTGCCCCGTCGAGCACAACGTCGCGTGCTTCGCGTTCCGTGCGGAGGCTGACGGCGCCAGGTTCGTGTACTCTGGCGATACGCGCGCGAGCGCCTTGCTTGAGGAAGCCGCGCAAGATGCCGACCTCTTCCTTTGCGAGGCCACGTTCCAGGACCCCATCGAGGGACGAGCGTTGGAACGCAGTCGCGCGCATCACTTGACTGCGACGGAGGCCGGCATCATAGCGCGCAAGGCCAACGTGAAGCGCCTTGTGCTCACGCACTTGCGTGACGAACTGGATCCTGCTCTGAGTGAGCGTCAGGCGGAAGCGACGTTCGGTGGGAAAGTCGTGGTCGCGCAGCCAGGCGCCGTCTTCGACATACGGCATTCCTGAGCGTGCGACCGCTCCACTGGCAGCTTCAGTCCCCCCTCGCAAAGCCTGATGGCGGGGCCGAACATCGCGTGGTCCGTGAAACGTTGAGCTGGATGGGGACGGATCTCGGTCCTTCCTCCTCCAGACCCCCCGCTATGTACGACCAAGCAACGTTGCTCGCAGAGCGCTTGAGGAAAGCACGCCACGTGAAGCTCGTCAGTCACATCGACGCGGATGGCCTCACGAGCGCGGCCGTCGCCGCGCGCGCCCTGCAGCGCTTGGGCAAATCGTACGACGTCGAGTTCCTCAAGTCGCTGCGCCCAGACGACGTCACCCGCCTGCGCAACGAGAACCCCGACACGCTGTGGTTCACGGACCTAGGTGCTGGCGCGGCGGACCTGCTTGGCGACGTCGAGCCAGTGATCTCAGACCACCACGTTCCGACAGCCGGCGGCCCCTTCCATCTCAACTGTCACTTCGCTGGCGAGGACGGCTCGCGCTACCTTTCAGGCAGCACGACCACGTATCTCGTCGCCCGCGCGCTCGACCGCGCGAACCGGGACATGGCGGGCGTCGCCATCGTCGGGTGCGTTGGCGACTTGCAGGACACTGACGCGGGGCGCCTCGTGGGCATGAACCAGACCGTGGTCGAGGATGCCCGCGCCGCCGGCGTCCTCGCGACGAGCACCGACACGCGCTACTTTGGCCGCGAGACGCGTTCGCTCGTCCGCATGCTCACGTACGCGGATGACCCGTGCGTGCCAGGCGTCACTGGTCGTCACACTGAGGCGTGTGCTTTCCTCGCGCGCCTCGGCGTTTCCACGCACGCGGACGAGGAGGAACGCAGGTGGGCACAATTGACGCGCGATGAGCGCTCGCGCGTGCTATCAGCCGTCGCCAAGTCGCTCCTCACGAAGGGCTACGGTAGCAAGTCCGTGCGCCGCCTGGTGGGCGAAGTGTACGTGCTCAAAGGCGAGGAAGCCGGCCAGCCCGTGCGTGACGCCAAGGAATTCGCGACGCTCCTCAACAGCACCGCGCGGTATGGCGAAGCCGCGACGGGCCTCGCCATCGCTATGGGCGATCGTGACGAGGAGTACGCGAAGGGGCTCGAACTTCTGAAGGGCCACCGAGCGAACCTCGTGGCCGGCATCCAACTCGTGCGCGAGCGCGGCGTCACGGAGCGCGATCACTTGCAGTGGTTCGATGCGGGCAGCAGCATCCGCGAGACCATCGTCGGCATCGTCGCTGGCATGATGTTCAACAGCGAGGGCGTCCGACGGGACCTGCCCATCATCGCGTTCGCGGATTCGGATGGCGGTAATGTGAAAGTGAGCGGCCGCGCACCGCGCGCCTGCGTCACGCAGGGCGTGAACCTCGCCGAGGTCATGCGCATGGCGGCCGCGCGCGTGGGCGGCGCGGGCGGCGGGCACGCTCCCGCGGCTGGAGCCACGATCCCGCGGGCGAAGATGAGCGCGTTCCTGGACGCCGCCGACGAGATCCTGGGCGACCAGCTAGCGGGGAGAAGCCGGAGCAGCCAAGCGTAGGCTACCTGGCCCTCGGCCAGGCCCCGGGTCACAACTCCTCCCTTGGATTCTAACGCCAAGAAACAAAGAACCCAAGAATCCAATCTGACTGCGGGCTCGCTCGACGCCTTGGCTTCTT